>CAYYKS010000022.1:0-8191 GCA_964469255.1 uncultured Candidatus Saccharibacteria bacterium
TAAAAGAATAATAATCACTGGGGCCAAATTAGAAAACGGCCAATTTGTAATCGAAAAAATAATCCCCGAAGGCGGAAAAGAAATCAACTACTAAAATGTAAGCGATAGCTTACATTTGTATTAGTACTTAGAAGTGAAAGGGTTTCGTTTAGATAGACCCTTCATCATCTTTTTTACACTCGCTGCGCCTCGCTTAAATAAAGTTTGCTTTCGGTCTTTGTTCTTGCTGATTTCTCTAAAGAGACTATCTTTTACTGAATCGATAGCCATATGGATATCTTCTTCATCAGCGCTACCATAAAATTCCTCGCCTTTTACCTGTATCAGGCAGTCGGCATGAAAAACATCTCCGGCCTTGTGATGATTTGTGCTCTTTGATATTTCAAACTTGGCCACTGCTCCTTGCCCCTCCACCTCCATAGGTTCTACTAACTTGGATAAAGTTTCCATCCGCTTCATCACATACTCATGTATCTCAGGTGTAATTTCAAAATTTTTAGATTGTAAATTTATATTCATATTTTTTATGCAGACTTATTATCTTATAATGTGAATAATTTGCCTCCCTCTTTACATAGACGAACTCCATTCACTTTTCTTACTCATATAATAATAACACAGTTTATTCCACTCTATGATTATGTTTTTGAGCTAAAATCGGCAGGTACAGCTTTTCTATATATTCCCGTAGCATCCGAGTTGTTGGAAACTGCTCCAAAATCAACCTCCGGGCTCGGATCATTCTTTCACTCCAAAGAGAACTATTCGGGTTCTCTAGGTGCTCAGCATAGGCGGGAATAACCTCATCTTGAATCAACCTGAGCATATCCGCATTCGATGAAGAATCGTGGGTTACCCAGCCCACATCCTCATGGTTCACTTCATTTATCCAACCATCGCTCGTAGACAGGGACAGCGCTCCGTTTAAGGCTGCCTTCATTCCGCTCGTACCGCAAGCCTCTGTGCCTATCATAGGCGTATTGAGCCACACATCTGCCCCAGAAGTAAAAATTTGAGAAAGATCTATATTGTATTCATCGATAAATACTGCAGACCCAGGTAATTTTTCAGTAAAGATACCTTCAAGTATATCCTGAAAGTGATTGTCATTGGGGACATTCGGCCCAGCAAAAATCATTCTTATGGGCACGGGGGAATTCTTGAAAATCTCCACCAGCTTTTCAATGTCACTGAACAGAAACAATGGCTGCTTGTACTCCACTAGCCTTCTCGCCCATACAAAAACCAGGTCATTCTCACCCCAGGATTGTCCGGTTCTTTCTTTTACCAAGCTCAAAAGCTTGCGCTTGTTTTCAAGGTGGGCAGATAAAATATTTTCTGTAGAATTCCCTATCTTGTCCCACCTGTCTATGAAAATACCGTTAGTAACATTGTCCATGGCTTGTCCTGGCCATACCAACTGCGCATTATCATAATGAATCTTGCTTACGGTGTTAGCTTTGGAAGAAAGTCTGAAAGAAAAAGTGGTCATGGAAAACATATTTACATCGCTTGCTGGCAAGCCGAGATCCGATATCACACTACCATCAAGGCATACATCCTTGGCGCACATTTCTATAAATTGAGCCACTTTCTCCGGCGCAAATTTTTCCTGTCCAGCCAAAGCCAGTGTATGATTCGTAAAAAGTATATGCTGCTTCGCGTATTCACAGGCTTCTTTAAAGTTTACTTTCTGATGTTCCATTTCGTGTCGGATCAATTCCAAAGCTAGGAATGCCGAGTGCCCTTCATTCAAATGATACACCGAGGCATGATAACCGAGCGCTGCCAAAAGCCGGAATCCTCCGATACCTAGAATGATTTCTTGCTTCAATCTGATATCACGATCCATGTCGTATAGATTTTTGGTTATTCCTCTATCACCTATATTATTTTCCTCTATGTCTGTATCTAAAAGATAAACTTCGGCATCCCCTTCCTGCCAATGCCAAGCCTTCACATGTACATCCCGATGTTCGATAGGAATCAAGATGAGAATGTCTTTGCCATCCTTGTCCACCACTTTTGTGAGCGTAATATTTGATTTTTTATCTTCTTTCGAAGGCAAGCTTTGTCCTCTCTGGTATCGGATACCCACAGCAATCAATGGAAAGCCCTGCTTCCCAGCTTCTCTTATATAATCCCCCGACAATATACCCAGGCCTCCGGCATAACTCGGAAAGCCTGATTCCAAGGCATACTCCGCGCAGAAATAAGCAACCGGGGACTTTTTGAAAGCCTCATACTCAGTACTTTTTTTAAATTGTTCAAAATAATCTGACTCTATTTTTTGCATAATTATGATCCACGTTGTTCTGGCTGTCCGCCTCGAATTTTGTAATATTTGGCTCTGTATTTTTCTAATGTATCCTCTACTTCCTTATGCGGTATTTCTACTCGCAGTAAATCAATAACATTGATGGTATCGTAAATATCCAGTTTGTTTTTTATTTTATGGATTGCATCTCGCCAAAGAATAGCTTTTTCGTATTCTTGTTTCTTTACCGAAGATTTTTCTAAATCTTTCATCATGTCTAAAAAAGCATAGTATTCGCCCTTCTTCGGTCCATCCGTACCAAAAGTTCGATCTTTAAAAGGAATTCGCAAAATACTATTTTGTTCCTGCATCATAGACCTGATCTTCCCAGTACGTTGCCAATTGAAAGCAGTAGAAATTATTTTTTCATAATAGTCTCTGCCTTCTGAAAGTATCTCCGGCTTTACATCCGGTATATGCCTCAATGTATCCAGGAGGTTATACGCGCCGTATTCTATCATTTCTAAACTCCACCATGGCTTGGCTGATGCCCACCAAAAATGGTCAGAAGCGAGCGCGGTGTCCATTTTTTTACGAACTAGTTCATACCTTGCGTTCATTTTATCCATGCCATACACCTCTTTTAAAACCAAGTTGGTCAGATCCCATTGCCACTTGTGAATATGATTCTCTGGATCACTCCAAGAAAGAAATTGGATTTTCTTGTCTATATCTTGCTTGCTAGAGGCCCAGGTAGTTTCAGTGGGTTCTATCTCCTTATCTTCTTTGTAATAATTTTCCAAGTCTGAGATTTTTATGAGCTTGAATTCTTCCGTACTGAAAACATCAAAAAGCATTTTCTCGAGTCCTGGCCTGTGGTGCCCGAAAGTTTCTGCATCCATAGCCGTGATGACGTAGCGACCGCTTTTTAATTCAGTGCTCATGGCCTCAAGCAGGCTTCCGCTCGACCTGACGACTGCGCTCATTATGAGGTTCGATAGTCTGCGTTCGCGAAAAAAAACTTTTAGCTTTGATCCAGGTATTTTGTATATCTGATTGTAATCCACTTGGCCTACCTCGCCTCCGCAAGAAATTTCGTCCAAAATAACCCATTTGAAGCCAAGCTTTTCAGCAATCTTACCGATTCTCTTGTTGTAAGCCATTTCCGGCGGGAAAAAACCATTTGGGGTATATTCACCCAAGAAATGTCGCAAGGTTTCAGTATTCAGTTCTATCTGCCGTTCTATCTCTTCGTCGGACAAGAGCGGCAAAAGCGCATGGTATTTCGCCGAGCCGGTTATTTCCACTCTGCCCTCGGCTACTAAATTCTTGATATCATCAATAATGTCTTGGTACCCACATTTATGTAGCAATTCAAACAGTGCACCATTTATATTTATAGTCAGCTGAACATGTTTGTTCTTTTTTATTCCATCAATGATAGGTCGGTAGCTCTGCGCTACTATGGCCCCCAAGATATCAGGCTGTTGATTTGACGGTTGGTAAAAATGTAGGAAATTTGCCCATTTCATATTTATTCTGGATTAAATTGATTAAGGGCGCGCAAAAAAAGCTTTTCGTATTCTTTGGCAGATTTGCCCCAAGAAAAATTTTCAGCCATAGCTCGCTTTTGAATGCCTTGCCAGATTTTTGGATATTTAAAAATTTCATACGCTCGCATAAAAGTACCTACGAACGCATGCTTGTCATAGTGTTCAAAAACAAACCCAGTGCCAGGGTCTTCTTCAGAAGTGTGGTCTTTTACGCTGTCCCCCAATCCGCCAATTTTTCGAACTATTGGCACTACACCGTACCGCATAGCTTCCATTTGAGTGAGCCCACATGGTTCAAATCTAGATGGTATGAGTATGGCGTCTGCCCCAGCATATATAGTATGCGGAAGCACATTATCAAAAGACAAATGAGTAGCCACATTTTTATGCTTTTTATCTAGCTCACTAAAAAAATGTGAAAAGTGCCCATCACCAGAACCAAGTACTACAAACTGGAAATCAAAATTTTGAAGCAATGGCTCGATAGTTTCCATCACCAAGTTGATACCCTTTTGATCAGTCAGCCGAGAAACGATAGCCACCACAAAAGCATCCTTGTTCTCTGGTAAATTAAATTTTTGTTGGAGTATTTTTTTATTTTTTACTTTTTCCTTAAGGGTACTAGCAGTATATTTATATTCTACATATGGATTTGTTTCTGGATCATAATTTTCATAGTTGATGCCATTTAAAATTCCAAACAGTCGTGACCTCCTCTCTTGCAAGAGCTGATCCAGCCCTTCACCATAGTCAGGAGTAGTTATTTCCCGAGCATAACTCGGAGACACAGTATTGATAACATCAGCATAACGTATACCTCGTCGCATAAAATTTAGCTTTAGCATGCGTGGATCAGTGATGTCCGGGATCTGAGACTGCCCATCATCGTAATCCATCTCAGTCGTATTTCTATGGTCTATATGACCCTGAAAGTGAATATTGTGAATTAGAAAAACCGATGAAATCTTGGAAATTATCAAATCTTTCTTGTATTCTGTTTTCATGTAGTTTGGCACTAGTCCGCCTTGCCAATCATTTGCCACTATCACATCTGGCATCCACTCTTTGGAGAAACTCTTCACGAATTCAAGGGTACCCCTCGAAAGCAACGCCCACCTAGCTGGATCATCATCGTATCCATAGACGCTTCCACGCTTTTCATAATACTCCTGATTCTCTAGAAAATAATTTACCAACCCATTACCATTTTTATATTGCTTGACGTTACAAATCAAATCTGGATGTTCTCCATTTGGAACCATCAAACTATCTACGATTTTCTCCATCGGAAATTCTTCCTCATTGATCAATGCATACTTGGGTGTGATGGTTCGGACGTCATGACCCAGCTCACCTAGTGCTTTTGGTAAAGTATGCAAAACTTCACCCAAGCCTCCCGCTTTTACAAAGGGGGCAATTTCTGCGCCCACAAATAAAATTTTAAGCGGACGATGTTTTTTTGATAATGGATTGTAAAATATAGACATAAATTTATGCGTGTTCAATTATAATGTCAGGTGTATTTTTATAATTCGGATTTTTGACAAAAGAGGGCACACCAGCTTTTTGTACCACATAATAAGCAAAACCCTGCATCTTCTTTACCGGAGCATAATCAGCATGTGTAGGCCACGCGGTTTCTTTTACCTTCCTCAAATCCACTGGGCTATCATCGGACGTCACAAACCAAGATTCGCCGATATTTACAGCCAAGTGTCCATCCCGCTCTGGTATTGGTACTACACTTCCAGTTTTTACAAAAATTGCACGCACAGATTCTACTTCATCATCCATAGGTTGACCCGCGCCATCTAGTTTGCGTTTTTGCAACAAAATAATACCTTCACCTGCAAGTACAGTGTAAGTTTCGATAAAATCACTAACATGGTAGTGACCATACGTTTTTATATATTCTTCCCCGACAAGCCCACTTTCCCAAACAGTAATATTTTTCTTTTCAGTGCCTCCACGTATCATGTAGTAATGCACATTTGGACCGATAGACGCTGGATCCATTAAAACTTCCTGCATTTCCTGCCCTGTTCGTACCGCAAAAGCTTTATCCATACTACTCATTGTACCATTTTAAACCCCCGCAAACAAACAGATACCTTATTGATTTTTGATTCTTTCTCTTAGATTGCTACTGCTAAAATTGTGATTTCGGCTATTAAACACTATTTTTATAGGTAAATCATACCCTGTAAACTTTTTATCTTTCCAGTCAGGCCCAACAAATCTAACATTTGGTTGTAATTTTTTAAGTAAATTATAAAGGTCATCCTCGGTTTCGTAAACAATGATTTCGTCCACATACCTACACCCCTCCAGCCTTATTTTTCGCTCTTCCAGCGTCTCGACTGGCTTATTCTTTTTCTTACCTCTATATTCCGCACCAGTAACACTCGGATCATTTTGTAGTCCTACTATCAAGTAATCACACTGTTCTTTGCATTCCTTCAACATCATCACATGCCCAGCGTGCAATAGATCCATCGCCCCACATGTAAATCCTTTGATCATATGTTTAGAATATTACTAATAATCTTTTTAGTCTCCTCTGGTCCTTCTATAGGGATATAATCAATTCCAGTTTTTATGACTGCATGGTCATTACCACCGGGAAACATGGCGTCACCTATAAAAAGCATTTTACTTATAAGCACATTCAAATGTTTTTGGATTTGCTCCACACCATAAGCCTTATCTATACCTTTATGGGTAATATCTATAGTGGTAAGGCCTCCTATTCTTACCTCAAATTCGGGTAATAATTTTTTTAAAATTTCAGCCATCTGCGGGCGGACATCATTGTTCGTACGCCATATTTCTTTCTGTCTTATTCCTTCCTCACCTAAAACGTTTACTATATCCTGACCAAGTGCCGAAAAACTAACTTGAGATTTTCTGTTTTCTACAACTTCACCATAAGTTTTCTCTGGGTCTTGATAACCTATTTCATCGTAAGCTTGTTTAAAGGCATCTTTTATTTTTTCTACCTCTCCTTCACTCAGATAGTTTGCATACATTAGCTTTAATTCATCATCCTCGTACTTATAACCAACTGAAGAGCAAGTCGGAAACAAAAAAAGATTTTGATAGTTCGCATTCTGATCCTTGAGCGGGTTTAAAAGTTCGATCTCAAATTGTTCAAATTTTCCGCCAGAAATCACCGCTACTTTTTTTACAAGTAGTAGACTTTTAAAAAGTTCCGCCATCTCAGTATCAATATGGAACTTACTAGGAGACAAAGTTCCATCCAAATCAAACACTATTAAGTCTTTATTTTTTAATTCTTGCAAGTTGGAAATTTTCATAAAGCCTTCCTAAAACTCTACCACTATTTCAAATAACTATCAAAATAAATAGCGTGGCAGGTGTAACCACCAGGATTTTTAACCAAGTAGTCCTGATGATAATCTTCAGCTTTGTAAAATGTAGTTAATGGCTCGAGGGTAGTCACCACTGGATCCTTCCAGCGCTTGGAATCATTTACTATTTTTATAAAATCTTCTGCCTCTTTCTTTTCTTCCTCGTTCCCATAAAAAATTGCCGATCTATAAGAAGTTCCACGGTCATTGCCCTGCTGATTTAAAGTAGTCGGATTGTGAATCTGAAAAAAGAAATCTAGAAGCTTTTTATAAGAAGTCTGCGTGTCGTCATAAGTTATTTCCACCGCTTCGGCATGACCTTCATGATTGTGATAATCAGGGTTTACCACACTACCACCCGTATAACCAACGATAGTATCTATCACTCCTGGTTGCTTGCGTATTAAATCTTCCAGCCCCCAGAAACATCCCCCCGCTAGTACAGCTTTTTTAGTCATAATTTTATTCTTTCCCCGGAATAAATTTTAATGAAATCGAATTCACACAGTGTCGGATATTTTTCGGGGTTTCCATCTCACCTTTAAATACATGACCCAAGTGACCGCCACAATTCGCACAAGTTATCTCTGTACGCATACCATCGGCATCCAAACTTTCCTTGATAGCTCCCGGAATCTGGTCATCAAAAGATGGCCAGCCACAAGTCGATAAAAACTTTTGGTCTGAATTGTACAAGGGCACATTGCATTGCTTGCACACATACACCCCAGTATCCATAGTATTCACATATTCACCCACAAAACGTCTCTCGGTTCCCTTATTGATAATTACTCTCTTTTCTTCATCGTTTAGCTCATTTAGCTTCATATATCTATCATTATATCATATAATAACTGTGTAGATTCCTTGCATTTTACTCGCATTGACTTTTAGCTCAAAATAGCGTATAATTAAAGTACACATATGAAATTCCTACATACATTACTAGATACCGTGGTGCCCCACGAAAAGCATAAAAATATTCCTCACCTCTTGCGGAAGGAATTTGT
>CAYYKS010000023.1:0-7900 GCA_964469255.1 uncultured Candidatus Saccharibacteria bacterium
AGAATACTTAGTGCAACAACTTTATCAAATCGCTCGTATGCTTAACCCAATAATGCCCGAAACAAATGTAACCCTTAAAAAACTAATTCGAGATAACAAAAAGCCAGAAACACCTTTGTTTTTAAGGAAAGAATAGTACCCCCACCCAACCCTCCCCCTACATAGGGTGAGGGCGAAATCAATCGTATGTTTACATACAATGATCCCAAATTAAAATCTCGACGTAAAGAATTACGTCGTAATGAAACAAAAGAAGAAAAACTTCTTTGGGAGAATCTAAGAAGAAAAAAGTTAGGAGTGAAATTTAATCGACAGTATTCCGTAGGTCCTTATGTTTTAGATTTTTATTGTGTAGAAAAAAGGTTAGGCCTTGAGTTGGATGGTGCTCATCACTTGAAAGATAAAGATTATGATAAATACAGGGATGAATACCTGCTATTGAATGATATAAATATTTTGCGTTTTTGGAATAAAGAAATAAGTGTTAATATGAATAAAGTTTTAGAAAAGATTAAAATAGAACTCAGCACTTTTCCTCCACCTAATGTAGGGGGAGGCAAGGAGGGGGTATAATTAAAAAATGAAACCTAGATATATAGATATTCATTCTCACGTGAATTTTAAAGCCTTTGACGAAGATAGGGCAGAAGTGATCAAGCGCGCTTTAGATAATGATACCGTGGTAATAAACGTAGGTACACAGCTCGATACTTCGCGTGCGGCAGTAGAACTGGCAGATAAATATGATGAGGGTGTTTATGCAATTATTGGGCTTCACCCAGTGCACACTAGTGCTTCGTATCATGATGAGAAAGAATTAGGCGTTGGCGGAAAAGAATTTACTTCACGCGGAGAAATTTTTAACAAAGATGCTTACCGAGAACTTTTAAAAAATCCAAAAGTTCTTGGAATAGGGGAATGTGGTTTGGATTATTACAGGCTGGATGCGGATTCTATTGAAAAACAAAAGAAAGCTTTTATCGAGCAGATAGAGCTGTCCAACGAATTCAATAAACCTTTAATGTTGCATATTCGAAACAATCCTAAAGACAATACACACGATGCTTATGCCGATGCGCTGGATCTTTTGAAAAAATATGCCAAGGTCAAAGGTGACGTACACTTTTTTGCGGGTAACCTCGCAGTAGCGCAGTCCTTCGTGGATTTTGGCTTCACTATTTCATTTACCGGAGTACTGACCTTTACCCACGACTATGACGAAGTGGTGAAAAACATACCCCTTGAGATGATCATGACCGAGACAGACTCGCCATATATAACCCCTGTACCGCACCGAGGCAAGCGCAACGAGCCTTTGCATGTACAAGAGGTGGTAAAGGCTATCGCCCGCATTAAAAACCTCTCTAAGGACGAGGTGGCAAAGACTATAATGGCGAATGCCAGACGCGTCTTTACTTTTTAAAGGTTTCTTGATAGTATGAAATCCATGTCAGAAGTAGAAAATAAAGAGGTAGAAAAAACTGAAAAGGGCGCAGATACCAAAGTTTACGAAGTTGGTTTTCTTTTGGTTCCTACTGTAAAAGAGGAGGAAGTGCCTGTTCTATTTGGTAATCTAAAAGACCTTGTAAATACTCTAGGTGGCAGTGTAGTTTCTGACGAAATGCCAAAGATGATGCAAATCGCTTACCCTATGACCAAAGTTGTTTCAAACGTGCGAGGTAAATTCACCACAGCATATTTTGGCTGGGTCAAATTTGTTATGGAGCCTGCGCAAGTTTTGGAACTCAAGAAGAAGCTAGACCTTGACCCGACAATGCTACGATTCCTAATAACTAAGACTGTAAAAGAAAATACTATCGCTGCAAAAAGATTTGTCCGAGGAGATGTGCACCGCAAGCCTGAAGTAAAGAAAGAAGAAGGTGAAGCTATGCCTATCAACAAAGAAGAGATCGATAAAGAAATAGACGCGATGGTGGCAGCTTAAATTTTTTAAATATGTATTTAAACAAAGCAATTGTAATAGGAAACCTGACTCGTGATCCAGAGCTCAAATCTCTGCCTTCAGGAATCAAGGTTTGCTCATTCTCACTAGCTACCAACCGAGTCTGGAAAGACAAGAATGGAGCAAAGCAAGAATCTGCCGACTATCACAACATCGTAGTATTCGGACGCCAAGCGGAAACAGTGGCTCAATACATGAAGAAGGGAAGCTCAATATTGGTAGAAGGACGAATGCAGACACGAAGTTGGGATGACAAGACAAGTGGTGAGAAGAAGTATAGAACTGAAATTATCGCTGATAGAACCCAATTCGGACCAAGAGGTGGAACACCTAGCGCAGGAGCAAGTACCACAAGCGCAGGCTCAGCCGCTCCAGCATCACAAGGAAACGATATGGACAGCATCGAGTACCCAGAGGAAGACATTAACCCAGAAGATATACCATTTTAATTAAACATATGAAACAAGATTATTTTTCAGCAAACAACATAAAATTCATCGACTACAAGGATACAGACATCCTAAAGAAGTTTTTGAATCCAAGTGGTAAGATCGTCTCTCACAAGAGAAGTGGTGTAACTGCAAAGAATCAACGCGCTCTAGCTACGGCTATCAAGCGAGCTCGATTCCTCGGACTCCTTCCATTTATAGTAAAGTAAATTAAAAACCCCTCAAGCGAGGGGTTTTTAATTTGTGTTTTATATTTAAACTCGTTCTACATACTCACCAGTTTGAGTATTTATACTGACAGTATCACCTTCGTTGATGAACATCGGGGCGTTGATGGTAGTACCGTTCTCTAGAGTAATTATCTTGTTACCACCCTTACTGGTATCTCCACGCACAGCTGGAGGGGCATCTTTCACTTTGAAGTCCATCTTGATAGGTACAGATATCTTGATGATCTTTTCGTTTTCGTCATCATCAGTCCAGACTAGGGCAGTGACATTGTTGTTTGGCTTTAGGAATTTTGCACTGTCGCCCATTAAAGCTTCGTCGAGCTTGAAGCGGTTGGCTTTATCGTCTACGGCACAGAACCAGAATTCACCTTTGTTTGTAAATAAGAAAATAACTTCTCTTTTCTCGATATCAGCTTCGTAGGCTGAGTCAGAAACGTGATAGGTAGCAGGGAAGACCTTACCAGAGATAAGGCTTCGTAGCTTCACTTGGTTTTGAGGCTTGCGTTGCTGAGTGCGAGCTACGTGGCTTTCTACCACTTCGCAAGGTTCATCATCATGAATAATTATTTTCTTTTCGCGTATTTCGCTGTATTCTAGTTGTGACATAGGGGTTATATTAGCAGAATAATGAATAAAATCAAGGACACCTCACCCCTGACCCCTCTCCAGAGTACTGGCGAGGGGAAAAATGCGATATGATTATATAGTGGCTCAGTTCCAAACTACAATTAAGGCTAGGTATTTACGCAAAGAAGAAACTAAGTCGGAGAAAATTCTCTGGCAGAAATTACGTAATAACAATTTCGGGCTAAGATTCAGAAGACAGCACCCTATAGATATGTATATCTTGGATTTTTATGCGCCAGAAATAAAACTTGCAATCGAGCTAGATGGAGCTGTGCATAGAACAAAAGAAAATAAGAAATATGATAAGGATCGCACTAATTATTTGGAGTTCAAATATATTCACGAATTAAGGTTCTGGAATTCTGAAGTAGAACAAGATCTAGAAAAAGTGCTAACTAAAATTAAAAATAAAATTACTGAACTATCAACCACCTAAAACCCTCTCTGGTAATCCGGAGAGGGCAGGGTGAGGAGAATTTGTAATTTAATAAATTGACAATAAATTTTGATTGGTGTTTAATCATATACGGAAAGGAGAATCCCAGTGCGCTATATTGGAAGGATTGCTCGCAGGAAAGAGATTTCGAATAAGGAGTTCGCTCGTCGTTGGGGGATGCTTCGCAACGAGCAGGGTCGTGGGACTCTGTTTACGCATCTCAAGGTCTCGGAAGATGGGATCACGCTGGAGGAGTTCGTCGGATTCACGTTCGACAATCTCGTCAGTCGATGTTCGGCAGCTACGCTCGCTGAGCTTCGGATCTGTCTTTCGGAGCGATGGGAAGAAACCTTCACCCAACTCGATTGGGGAAGGCCCGGTACGGGGCAGGTACAAGCCGCGTAAGCGACATCAACAAAAAGAGCCGAGCGTGGACTGAGAGTCCCGCCCGGCTCTCTGTCTTTTTAGGCCTGCTCCTATGCCTCCTCCGCAAACTTTTTCATTATTTCCTTTAGGATTTGGTCGCTTAGCTTTTTCTCTTGTCGCAAAAATGTGCGAGTAGCATCGTATCCTACCCCGAGTTTTACTTTTTCGGCTTTTTCTCCAGAGGGGATATGGAAGTAAGAGTTTCCAGTCTTTTCTATTATTTTAAATCTTTCACCTAGGGCCATCAATTCACCTTCGCGGGAAATACCTTCATTGTAGATGATATCGAACTCGGTTTGTTTAAATGGGGCAGCCACTTTGTTCTTCACTATCTTGACTCGAGTACGAGAGCCCACTATTTCTTCGCCTTTTTTGATTTGAGCAATTTTTCTGATATCGAGACGGACTGAAGTGTAGAATTTCAAAGCCTTACCACCTGGAGTAGTTTCAGGATTACCAAACATCACACCTATTTGCATACGGATTTGGTTGATGAAAATAACAACAGTTTTTGAACGGGCCACTATTGCAGTAAGTTTTCGCAGAGCCTGACTCATGAGTCGAGCCTGCTTTCCCACATGATATGCGCCCATATCGCCCTCGATTTCATCTTTTGGAGTAAGTGCAGCTACCGAGTCGACAACCACTACGTCGATTTTTCCTGTACGCACCAAGCTCTCCACTATTTCCAGGGCTTGTTCACCATTGTCAGGTTGAGATATTAAAAGATCATTTATATTTACACCAAGTTTTTTAGTGTAGTCTGGATCCATCGCATGTTCGGCATCTATGTACGCACACACTCCACCTTTTTTCTGAGCTTCGGCTACGATGTGGAGCGAGAGCGTTGTTTTACCAGAACTTTCCGGTCCAAATATTTCTATGATTCTTCCGCGAGGAATTCCGCCGACACCGAGCGCCATGTCGAGACCGATAGATCCAGTAGGGATGACGTTGATGTCTACCTTTGGGGAATCACCAAATTTCATGATGGATCCTTCTCCGAATTTTGTTTGGATGGATTTGAGTGTGTCTTCTAAGATTGCAGTGCCCACGGTCTTGTCTTCCTTTTTTTCTTTCTTTTTTAACATATATTTATTCTATATCTTTTTGCATTAGCTTATAATTCTTCTCATCGGTGTACTCAAATTTGTCGATGGCTTTGATGTCTACTACATTATAACCCGCCAAAAGCGCTATTGTCTCGTCGAAGTTTCCTGACTGGTCTATAGAGATTTCACGCCCGTTTAGCATTAGTTTTACAGCGTTTTTGGCGTTTCCAGTGACATTTATGGTACTAGCAGTAAAGGTGGTGCCGTCTATCAGGTTTACATCTTTTATTTTCACCCCAAAGATCAGATCGTGGGACCTGAAAAAAGCATACACCACTATAAAGAGGAAAAATATTCCGAGTAAGCTATTCTTTAAAGTTTTCTTTCCGAGTATGTTCATGCTGTGGTTAATTATTTATATTACGTTTTCTCCGCTTTCGGTAGTTTCAATTCGTTCCAATACTTCTCGAGGCTTGGCACCATCGCCAGGGCCGATGACTCCGCGTTCTTCGAGCTTATCCATGAGGCGAGCAGCGCGAGCGTAGCCAAGTTTTAATTTTCTTTGCAGGTATGATGTCGATGCTCGGCCAGCTTCTATGACACATTGGCGGGCTTCCTCGTACATTTCATCATCGTCTTCCACATCATCACTATCCAGCGTGCTTTCAAAAATACTTTTATCCGCAGAGATTGAGCCAGAGGTTAGGGATATTTCATCAGTTATCTCATCTTTGTATTCATCGATCAGATATTTTACAACTTTCTTCACTTCTTCTTCGGATATGAATGCGCTTTGCAGACGTTCTGGCTGAGCTTCACCAGAGGAGTACAGCATGTCTCCAGCACCCAGAAGTTTTTCTGCGCCGACACCATCGAGGATGGTTCGGGAGTCTATTTGTGAAGACACCTTGAGCGCTATGCGGGCAGGAATGTTTGCCTTGATGAGTCCGGTGATGACACTGACTTCAGGACGCTGAGTAGAAAGAATGAGGTGAATACCCACAGCTCGAGACATTTGAGCTAGGCGCACGATGGCTGACTCGAGTTCTCGAGGGTAGGCAGTCATGATGTCGGCCAGTTCGTCGATGATGACTACTATATATGGCATTCGATCAGGTTCTACTGTTACTTCGTTACCACTTACATCTGTTTTAGTCTTCTTTATTTTACCGCCAGCTACACTGTTGTGGTAGGACTCGATGTCGCGTACGGATTCTTCGCCCAGTATGTCATAGCGTCTATCCATCTCTTTCGCTGCCCATTTGAGGGCTAGGATGGCTTTCTTGGCATCAGTGATGACGGGAGTGAGTAGGTGAGGGATGTTGTTATATAGAGTGAGCTCCACACGTTTAGGGTCGATCAGGATGAACTTCATGTCATCTGGGCCGTTTCTATATAGTAGAGAAGTAACGATAGAGTGGATAGTCACAGACTTTCCGGAACCAGTAGTACCCGCGACCAGCGCATGAGGCATCTTTGCTAGGTTTCCAAAAGTCGCTTTACCAGAAATGCCACGACCAAGGGCGATAGTGAGGGCCTTGGCAGAATCTTGGAATTTTTCGTCGGCAAGAAGGGTAGCCAATCCAACCACTGATTTAGATTTGTTGGGAATTTCTATACCAACCAAAGATTTACCAGGGATAGGGGCTTCGATACGGATAGGGTGGGCAGCTAGAGCTAGAGCTAGATCATTTTGTAATCCAACTATACGAGAAAGCTTTACACCTTCAGCAGGCTTGAGTGCATAGCGAGTGACTGTCGGGCCCACTGTGATTTCATCCATCTCCACTTCGATGCCGAAGTTTTGGAATGTGCGTTTGATGATGTTTGAATTTCCTTTGATGTCTCCAGTGTTTGGCTTACCTTTGTCTTCTTCTAGTAGTGACAGTGGGGGAGGAGTGTAGGTAGAGAGGCTAGCCTTTCTTTTTTTGATAGGCATCTCTTCTTCTTCGGCTACGACACTTGGTGCAAAGGTAGGTTCTTTTTTCTTTACGCCTAGAGCTTTCTTGATTTTGTCTGTCGCGGATTCTTCATTCTCTTCTTCGCCTTCATCTTCGACAGGTTCTTCTATTTCTTCCTCCGCACCTTCTTCTTTTTTATTTCTACCAAAAAGTGCTTTGATGTTGTGCCAGACTGCGCCGAATTCTAGACTGGCGTTAAACATGATGAGTATAGAGATGATGAGTATAGCCCCGAGGAATACTATACTCGCCAAGCGGTCGAAAAAATGTACTAGTGGAGTGGACAATACTTGTCCGAGTAGACCCCCGGCATGAGTCATAGATACTACATCGATGATACCGAGACCAGAGAGTAAAAAAAGAATTGCACTGATGGTGCGAGTCCAGCCGATGTCAGGAGTTTCGGCTTTGATAAAAGATGATCCGAGCATCATAAAAAGTGCGGGCAGTAGCACATACCCGACACCGAGAAGGAGACCCAATTTTTCATATGTAAACTGACCAGCAACACCAGCCATATCAAACCAGGCCATTAAAAAAAATAGAGCAAAAACAAAAAATATTATTGCCCAGATTCCATTTTTGGTATGAGTTTCTAGTCCAACGCTTTTTTCAACTTCCAATTCTTTATTCCTTTTCTGATTTTTTTTCATAAGTTTTTTCCCGCCTGCATCAGCTATGCTGAAAGCATTGCGGGCAGGGCCATGAATATATTTTATCATAATATAGGTGCTCCACCTATCTGTTGATATCTTC
>CAYYKS010000024.1:0-7851 GCA_964469255.1 uncultured Candidatus Saccharibacteria bacterium
CTGGCCACTGAAGATGACCTTGGTAGATATGGGCTGGGGGGTAGTAGTCACAGCGTTGACCAGCGTGATTGCGTACTTTATCATCAGTCACTTCAAATAATTGGGGATTACTGTACTATTGTAGTATAATAAAGGTATGGATACAGAAAAATTAAAAAACAATAGCGTTCTCATAGTAGTGTCTGGACTGGTAGTGTTCTGCCTCGTGTTCTTTTTTGCAGCTAAGAATTTTTCCAAGCAAGGATCATTCGTAGAAGTGAAAGGACTCTCTGAAAGAATTGTAAAAGCTGATACAGCTATTTGGTCATTGGGTTTTGAAATAAAATCTAACACAGTGGAAGACCTGTATGCGAGTACTGAAAAAAATATTACGGCTATAAAAAAGTTTTTGACTGATAAAGGATTTACAGCAACAGAGATAAACGTAGCTCCTGTAAATATCTACCAAGATACATACCGAGACGCATTGTTCCGATATAACTCTAGCAACCAAGTGTCTGTATATACCAAGAAGGTGGATCTAGCAAAGTCTGCTTCTAATGAAACTCTAAACCTGGTAAAAAGTGGTGTAGTGCTAAATCAGAATTATATTTCCTTCGAATTCTCTGACCTAAATAGTATCAAGCCAGAAATGCTGGCTGAAGCTATCAAGAATGCTCGCGAGACAGCCAAGCAATTTTCTGAAAACTCTGGCTCAGGGCTCGGTAGTGTTTCTCGTGGTAACCAAGGAGTATTTGATATAACTGACAAAGATCCTTCTTCTCCTGAATACAAAAAGATTCGCCTAGTATCAACTCTAAGATTTTTGTTAGACTAAGCAAATGAAAAAAGGATTCCAGGCCCATCAAAAACATATTTGGATTTTTTTGACGCTCACGGTTGCCTTGTTTGCAGTATTCTTCTTTTTTCCTGAATATTTTCGAGGAGGAACTTCGTATGTACGAAGCGATGAACTAAAGGAGGCGGAGGGAAACAAGGAAGAAAAGAAAAAGGAAGAAGCGCTCAAACCATTAGACAAAGAAGCTTATGATGCTAAATTGCTTGCCATAGCTAATAACCCTCCGCCTAAACCTCCGACAACCAAGATAGTCAAAGACCCAGCAACCGGAGTGGAAACTACGGTGACGACAACCCCGCCTCCAATAAATTATAAATGGCCGGTGAAAACAGTATATCCAAATGCAGGAGCGATTTTACCTTTTAATCGTATCATCGCTTATTATGGAAATCTTTCTTCAACAAAAATGGGAGTATTGGGGGAATATCCAGAAGACGAAATGTTTGCTAGGCTAGATGTTGAAGTAAAAAAATGGGAAACAGCTGATCCTACGACCCCGGTAATCCCTGCGCTACACTATATAGCCGTGGTAGCGCAGGCTAGTGCTGGAACTGATGGTAAATACAGAGGCCGTATGTCTGAAGCTAAAATAGATAAGGTTATAGAAATGGCCGAGAAAATAAACGCGATTGTATTTTTGGATATTCAAGCTGGTCTTTCTACTGTGCAAACCGAGATACCGCTACTAGAGAAATATTTAAAAATGCCAAACGTGCACCTCGGACTGGATCCAGAATTTGCCATGAGTCCATCTGGGATACGCCCTGGAAAAGTAGTGGGCACCATGGATGCTAGTGATATAAACTTTGCGGCGGAATACCTCGCAAAACTTGTGCAAGAAAATAATTTACCTCCCAAGGTTTTAGTGGTGCATAGGTATACTCAAAAGATGTTGACGAATTATCAACTGATGAAGCCACTGCCGGAGGTGCAAATAGTGATACATATGGATGGCTGGGGCGGGGCAGCGAAGAAGAAAAATACTTACCAACAATTTGTTTACAAGGAACCTGTACAGTTTACAGGCTTTAAGCTTTTCTATAAAAATGATGTTTTTGACCCAGGTACTGTGCTGATGACCCCTCTCGAATTACTTAAACTAAGCCCTCAGCCACTGTATATACAATTTCAATAGAAATTTGGTACAATTAGGGTGTTTATAAGTTAATAAAAAACATATGAAAAATTCATACATAATATTGATATTAGTGTTGGTAGTAGCTTTAGCATTGTTTTTCGGCTTGAAGAGTAAGAATTTAGAAGCTCCAAATGATACAGGAATAGAAAATACTCAAACTCAGAATACAAATACTGAAACTGAGAATCCGAATAGTGAGCAAGATACGATTCTAGATGCATCTGTGACTGTGGTCTCACAAGCTGTGAAAGAGTTTACAATCGAAGGCAAGAACTTTTCTTTTTCTCCTAACAAGATAAGTGTAAAGAAAGGCGACAAAGTAAAAATAATTTTTAAAAATAGTGCAGGCTTCCACGACCTAGTTATCGATGAATATGGTGTAGCTACCAAGCAGGCTCAGGCTCCAGATACAGAAGTTTTAGAATTTACTGCGACCAAAACTGGATCATTTGAATACTATTGTTCTGTGGGGTCACACCGAGCAATGGGAATGGTAGGAATTCTAACAGTTGAATAAATATGCATGAGAAAGAAAAGTTTTCTATTCTCGCGCGAATCAAAAGCGCCAATCATGCTTGGCGGGGAATTGGGTTATTATTGAAAACTAGTCACAATGCTCAGCTTGCTGTCGTCATTAGTATTCTGGTGACTTACCTCGGTTTTACTTTAAAGATTTCAGCCATGGAATGGGTGGCGCTCATATTTGCTCAGGGTTTAGTATTTGTGTCGGAGGGCTTTAATAGTGCTATAGAGATAGATATGGACCTGACTTCACCAGAATATCATCCGTATGCCAAGAATACCAAGGATGTGGCGGCTGGAGCTGTTCTTATTTCGGTGATTATGGCGGTAATAGTCGGGGCTATTATTTTCTTACCTAAATTGGTATGATGTATATATTATGGAACAAGAACAACAAAAGAAGATATTTTTAATAGTAGTAGGGGTGCTAGTAGTAGGGCTTGTGGGGTTGGGATTCTTGAAAGCTAAGGAGGATCCATCTGGCCCAGGAGAACTGGATGCCTTTGCTACTTGTTTGGCAGAAAAGGGTGCGGTATTTTATGGAACTTTTTGGTGTCCACATTGTCAGGCACAAAAGAAAATGTTTGGAAAATCAGCTAAACTTTTACCTTACGTAGAATGTTCTACAGCTGATGGATCAGGGCAAACACAGGTTTGTATTGATAAAGGTGTGAAGAGTTATCCAACTTGGGAATTTGCTGATGGCACTAGACTAAGTGGTGAGATACCACTTGCACAATTGGCTGAAAAAACTAATTGTGAGCTACCCGTAACTCAATAAACATGAGCCCAGAAAATGTACATTACTTTAATATGTTAGTGGGTGCGGGGGTCATCTTGATGCAGATTCTTTCTATCTTGGCTTTGGCCCTACTAGTACTAAAAAAAGAGAATAGATACTTATCTTTCATAAAAGAAAATTTTATCCAAATTGGATTTTTTCTATCGATGTCAGCTCTAGTAGTTTCAGCTATATATTCTGAGGTAATAGGCTACTTGCCGTGTTTTCATTGCTGGGTGCAACGAATATTTATTTTCCCGCAGGCCTTTCTGTTTGGAGTGGCTTGGCTACGCAAGGAAGTAAGTGTGCTTTGGTACTCAGCTCCGCTACTTCTAGTTGGGCTCGCAGATGCTCTGTATTTAAATTATATTTATAATTTTGCTCAAGATTCAGCACCTTGCGATGCTTCGGGAGTTTCTTGTGTTCAGCATTTAGTGAGTGAATTTGGTGGATATATATCTATACCTATGCTCTCACTTTCTGGATTTGTGGCGTTACTAGTAGTGCTGGCCGTCGCTCATTTTTATAAGAAAGACAATTAGAAATGTGCTAAAATAAATATATGAATAAATTTATTCCAATTTTGATAGTTTTCTTGTTCGGTGTGGGTATCTGGGGGCTGACCAAGAATAGTGCACCTACAGATAATTACGCTTACAATCAGGAAAACAATATTAACAATACGGACACTACAGGAGAAGTAAAACCTGAAGTTCCAGCAAATAACAAAGTAGATAATAAAAAAATGACTAGTGCAATATTAAATACAAGCAAGGGGGCAATTACAATAGAATTGTATAATGATTTGACTCCTGTCACTGTAGCGAATTTTACCAAGCTCGCGGAAGCAAAATTCTATGATGGAATAAAGTTTCATCGAGTTATCAAGGGGTTCATGATTCAAGGTGGAGACCCATTAACCAAAGACGATAGTAAAATGGCTATGTGGGGTACAGGAGGTCCAGGATACAAGTTTAACGATGAACTGGGAGCAAGCAATAAGAACGATGTTATGACCATATCTATGGCCAATGCTGGACCAAATACAAACGGTAGTCAGTTCTTTATCAACACTGCACCGAATAATTTTTTAGATTCTAAGCATACCGTGTTTGGTAAGGTAACGGCTGGAATGGATGTAGTGACAGCGATTGAGAATGTAAAAACAGGAGAAGCCGACAGGCCAATCGAAGCTGTCGTAATTAAAAGCATAACACTCAAATAAAATCATATGGGAAAGGGAAATAATTCATATAGAAGAGATGTAAAGAAGCCCAAGAAGAACAAAGACGCCAAGAAAAAATAGAGAAGAAATAACTAAACAGCCCCCTGTGGGGGCTTTTGTTTTTTGGGGTATAATTGATATATGGATTTTACGGAAACAGAAATAGCGAAATTGCGAAAAATGGATACTCCGGCGAAAGTGCAGGACTACCTAAATAGTTTGAAATTTAATTTTGAAAAACAGGGAGAAACTTTAAGGTCACCATTGTTAACTATGCGAGCGGGGAATGCTCATTGTTTTGAGGGCGCACTACTTGGGGCTTATATAATGTCACTTCATGGCCTTCCTCCGCTTGTGGTGCACCTGAAAGCACATAAGAGTGACTATGATCATGTGATTGCACCATTTAAAATGAATGGGCATTGGGGAGCTCTGTCAAAAACGAATCATGCAGTGCTTCGCTACCGTGAACCGGTATATAAAAATATCCGAGAATTAGTGATGTCGTATTTCCACGAATATTTTTTAAATGATGGGACTAAAACATTGGAATCGTATTCGGATGTGATGAACCTAAATGATTTTGAAGACGGCTGGGAAATTATGGAAGGAGACCTGTGGGGGATAGATCAAGAGCTCGATAAAGTAAAACACTACGACATTTTTGAAATAAGCCATGGCTTATTTGGTGGAAAGAGGAAATTACGGAAGGCGGACAAGGTGGAGATAGAGGCGGGGAAGATTGTGGAATATAAGAACAAATAAAAAATCCTGCAATCGAGCAGGATTTTTTATTTAGAAAGTAATTATTCTTCTTTTTTCTCGTCCTTCGCCTCTTCGTTCTTGTGACCGTGAGCATCTACTTCGTAGGAAGTATTTTGTTGTTCGAAGAAGTTTACTAGTTCAAATACATCACTTGCGGTGGACATCCATTTAGCTGGGTTGGTGACCTTGAAATGCGCTTCCAGACCTAGCTCTTCTAGACGGCGGTCCGCAACGTACTGTACGTATTGGTTCACGTAGTCAGCGTTGAGTCCGAGTATTCCCTTCGGGAACATGTCGATATTGTAGGCCACTTCGAGGCTAACACCTTCGATGATTATGTTTCGAATTTCTTCAGCAAATTCAGCAGTGAGGAGTTCTGGATTTTCTTCGAGCACAGTGTGCAGTAGCTGAATACCGAATTTTAAGTGTAGACTTTCATCACGTAGCACCCAGTTGATCATAGAACCTAGGTTGCGAAGTTGATTGCGCTGACGGAAGGAAAGTGCCACCATGAATCCAGAGTAGAACCAGATTCCTTCCATGACTATATTTGTAGCCACTAGGTTACGCAAGAAGTCCTTCTTACCTTCGGCTGTTTCGATATCTAGAGTGTCTTCAGTCATTCGAATTAAGTATCTGTTGACGAAATTCTCTTTCTTCTTTATGGAGTCGACTTCGAGGTGGACATTGTAAACACGATCTCGATCGAGAGGGAAGGTTTCGAGAACGTATTCAAAGGCTACACAGTGGTTTGCCTCTTCAAACATTTGTTTAGCTAGGTAAATGTGACACTCTGGTGATTTTAGGTATGGATATACTCCGAGCGCCAATGATCGGTTTACTATAAGTTCGGTTGGATTGAAAAAAGCCATCAAGAATTCTACGGAGTGACGTTCGTCCTCGGTCATTTTTTTCCAGTCGGCCAGATCCTCACCTAGAGGTATCTCGTGAGGGAACCAACTGTTTCGGACGGCTTGGTTATAAAGATCGTATGCCCATTTGTAGTGCATGGGATGCAAATTCATATCGGTCGGTGACGCTTTTCCTAGAATCATATTTTTAATTCATTATTACTAAACTTATAATTTACTGACAACCTTCGCACAATAATTGATCCATTGGGTCTTCGGGAACATGAATCTTTAATTTAGGAGAAGTTTCCAATTCAGGCATGGACATAGCTTTTACGGGAGTCATCTCTATAGAGCTTAATATAGGAGCAGTAGCGGCTGGTGCAGGAGTAGAGGCAGTAGTTGTGTCTAAGGTTGATGCCGCTAATTTATCTTTTATTGCAGCAAAACCACGTTTACCTAGAGCTTCGGATTTGTTAACAGTAGTTGTGGATTGTTCAGCGGTGTGTCGAGGCTTCATGTGCAGATAGTAAGTAGTCTTTAAGCCTTTGTCCCAAGCAGAAGTGTAAACGTTCATGATTTCATTAATGTCGCGGATTTCGAGATAAATATTTCGAGATATGGCTTGGTCTACCCATTTTTGGGCACGAGCAGCAACTTCGACGAAAGCGTGAGGGGAAACAGCGAAAGAAGTTTTGTAAATTCTCTTTACATGATCTGGTATGTCCGCGATGTTTTCAATATCGCCATGGTTTTCTAGAATAGCTTCACGAGTCTTCTCCCAAAGATTTTCTTTCTTCAAGGCCACAATCATGTTTGGATTCACTTCTAGGTATTTACCAGAAATTTTATTTCTAGAGAACATTTGAGTAAAGCGAGGATCAATACCCGGAGAAGTACCAGCTACAAGTCCGATGTTTGCGTTTGGAGCGATAGCGAGGAGGGTAGCGTTTCGGATACCTTGTTTTACTTTACTTCGAAGAGTATCCCAGTCGAGTGCTGGAAGAATTCTGGCTGAATCTTTTTTGATTGTGAGTTCTCGTCCACGGTCAGCTTCGAGTTTTTTCAATGTATCGATAGGCACTTCACCTTTTGACCAGCCTGAACCCTTGAAGTTTTTGTAGATGCCACGTTCCTTGGCAAGTTCAGTGGATTCATCGATAGACATATAAGAAACGAATTCGAAAACTTGGTCAATGAAGTCTGCTGCTTCAACGTCCTCATAAGAGTAACCAAGCTGTTCGATAGTATCAGCGAAGCCCATCATACCCAAGCCCACCGCGCGGTTTTCACTGTCGGCACGTTTTGCTTCCTCGATAGGTAATTCATTTATATCTACCAGGTTATCGAGCTGGCGAGTAGCTAAACGAACGGATTCTTCTAGGCGGTGCCAATCTACTTGTCCATTGATTATGTGCTTGGAAAGGTTTATTGAAATTAGGTTGCATACTGCTACGTTGTCTTTATCTGTAGGTAGAGTGATTTCGGTGCATAGGTTTGAGCAGTGGATGGTGCCAGTGTTATTGTTTAGAGCGCGAACATTTATAGCATCCTTCCATGTCAGCCATGGGTGAGAAGTAGTTTCTAGAGAAACCAAGATGTTCTTGTATTGTTGGCGGGCAGGGATAGTGCTCCACATCTTTAGTTTACCGGCTTTTGCCATCTCCACGTATTCATTGTAGCGCTTGGAAAATTCTTTACCATAAAGCTCGTTTAGGTCTTTGACTTCAT
>CAYYKS010000025.1:0-7769 GCA_964469255.1 uncultured Candidatus Saccharibacteria bacterium
TTTTACTTCTGATTTGAAACCGACTCCTTCTAGAATCAACTTCTTTACATAGGGAGTTTGAACACCAGCGATCATGTTCTTGATATGAGAAGCATATGTGCCCCATAGAGCCTTTGAGAATTTGTCGTTTCGCTTGATAGCTAGAGTTACAACCTTTTCCCCCACAGTTACAGTAACGTCATCACGAAAGATTTTAGATAGAGATCCTTTTGGGCCAGTAACAGTAAGCACCCCCGCACTTTGTGCGATCTTTACTCCTGCTGGTATTTCGATTTCTTGTTTTCCTATACGTGACATATATTTATATTTAAATTACCAAACTCGAAATAAAGCTTCCCCGCCGACGTGTTCTGTGCGAGCTTGCTTACCTGACATAATACCCTTTGGTGTGGAAAGCACTAAAAGTCCTGATCCATTTCGAACTGAATGGATGTCCTTCATACCAAAATAAATGCGTCGTGATTGCTTTGAAATTCTTTCTACTTCAACGATCTTTGGCTTCTTGTCTACATAAGTCAAAGTTACTTCGAGTACTGGATGATCCTTTTTTACTTTCTTGGAAACTGCCGCTACGTAGCCTTCCTTCTTTAGGCATTCTAGGATTGCGCCCTTTAGCTTTGAATAAGGAACGAGAACAGACTCCTTGCCTGCAAGTGATCCGTTCTTCATCATTATTATCATGTTTGAAATAGTATCCATTTTATTTTTGAAATATTACCAAGAAGACTTTCGAACGCCCGGTAGCATACCTTCGTTTGCTAATTCACGGAAACAGATACGGCAAATACCGAAATCTCGCATGAAAGCATGTCCTCGGCCACAACGAAAACATCGGTTCTTGGTTCGAACCGCAAACTTTGGGGTTTTCTTACTTCTTGCTATAACTGATGTCTTTGCCATAAATAATTAAACGGGATTGCCTCGGTAATATCTCACATTTTTTCTTTAACCCTCTAAAACATAGAGAATCAAAGGAGAAAGGTGGATTACTCAAAGCTAATTTCCCTTAAGGAGATACTAGCAAATTAGGTGCTAATAGTCAACCCATAAAAACGAAACCCGTCGCTTGAGAGCGACGGGGCAGAACCGGTAAAGACCAGTTCAGGATTGAGACCTCTCAACCTTGAAAACAACAAATGCAGTTCTCATGGCTTCGAGTTGGTATTCCCTGGCGGTTTGGTTTTGAACCTCAGTAACCCCGTGTGCGGGGTACTGCATCGGCATACGACTGACGAGCTCGAGTCGTGCGTTTTCTTTGTCTCGCACCTCTACGTAAGCAAGACGTAGCCCAACAAACGAGAGCAAGTCTCCGATCAGACCCGTCATGATCTGGATCGCCGGAATGACGATTTCCCAGTTCATACCAATACCCCGTTGAAGCACCCAGGGCGCATCGCAAGTGGTTTGGCACATCGGGCGAAACAGTCGTGGACCTAGACTACCATCACCCACAATGATTTGAATCTGTTCACCGATCTGAAGTTCACGAAAAAAATCAGCGTAAGTCACTACCTTCCTCCTTAAGTAAAAGAACTATAATTATATTATAGCATTGGAACTATAAAAAGTCAAACATGAAACAAAAAAATCCCCTTTCGGGGACTTTTGGGAGTTAAACCGCCGCCTATTCAGGCGGGGCAAGTTATTTTTTCTTTTTCTTTGCTTCCTTTACGTCTTCTTTTTTGAATGGAACACCTAGGAGTTCGAAGAAGGCCATACCTTCCTTTCGAGTCTTGGCACTAGATACTAGTGTGATAGACATACCGAACACATCGCGAATATCTTCATCAGCAGTTTCTGGGAAAATGGTGTGCTCCTTGATACCGAGAGTTAGGTTACCAATATTGTCTACTCCACTTCGGTTTACACCTCGGAAGTCCTTGGTTCTAGGAAGAGCTACGTTTGTAAGCTTTTCAATGAAAGCATACATGCGTCCTCCACGTAGAGTAACCACAGTTCCGATAGGATCACCTTGGCGGATCTTGAAAGTTGCCACTGATTGCTTTGCACCACGTAGTGCTGGCTTTTGACCAGTGATTTTAGCAAGACGATCAGATATTGCAGTGTTCTTGTTCTTGTCCTTCTTCATCATAGTACCAGTACCGACATTGATGACGATTTTCTTCATGCGAGGAGCAGCCATGACATTTTTATAATGAAAGTCTGCTTTCATTTTTTCCATTGCTTCTCCTTCTTTTTCTTTTACAGTTAAATGTTTCATATAATTTCTTTAAAATACTATTCAGCCTTCTTTACGTTTGAAGCGTGTATTGGCATAGCTACACTCACCACGGAACCTACTTCCCCGCTCTTGCGAGGGCGTTGGTGCTTCTTGGACATATTTAAACCTTCCACAATAACCTTGTTTTTGGAAACTAAAACACGAGCAATTTTTCCTTTCTTGCCTTTGTCTTTACCCGCGATTATTGTGACGTTGTCTCCTTTTTTAATCTTCATATATTTAAATTTATATCACCTCAGGTGCTAAAGAAATAATCTTTTGGAATCCTTTTTCTGCGAGCTCACGTGGGATAGGTCCGAATACACGTCCAGCCTTTGGATCTTGCTTGCCCTTTTCGAGGATCACCACAGCGTTGTCATCGAAACGAATATAAGAACCGTCCTTTCGGCGAAAAGCGTTTCGAGTACGCACTACTACAGCTTGGTGCACATCCTTCTTCTTTACGGCCTTTCGGGGACTAGCTACTTTTACTGAAATCATAACAAGGTCTCCGATAGTAGCATAACGCTTCTTGGAAGAACCGAGCACCTTGAAAATGGAGCCAAGTGTGCCTCCTGCGTTATCGGTTATTTTTACTAATGTTCGTGGTTGAATCATAAAATTATTATATTACTTGGTGTCTTTTATCTTTAGACAAAGGGCGAGTTTCGACTATCTCTACTGTATCGCCTGTCTTGTACTTGTTTGTCTCATCATGAGCCTTGTACTTCTTGCTCACTTTGTAGAACTTGCCGTAAAGTGGGTGCTTGATGAAGCGAGATACAGATACGACAACAGTCTTGTCCATCTTGTCCCCTACTACTACACCTTTCATGGTGCTTTGTTTCTTTACTTCTTTAGTTTTGTCTGTAGTTTTCATATTATTTTTGATTTATGATAGTCAAACCTCGAGCGACTTGTTTTCTCAAAGCTAAATCCTCTTTAAGATTTTTAGACTTTGAACCTTCGGCCTTGAAACGGATAAGTCGGATTTTTTCACGCAAAGCAAGAACTTCCTTTTGGATTTCTTCTTTCTTCATTCCTTTGAATTGTTCTTTTTTCTTTGCCATACGATTTAATTATTGTTACTTTTGTATTCTAGAAATAATACGTACTGATACTGGAAGCTTTGTGCCTGCCTTTCTGAGGGCTTCTCGTCCAGTCTTTTCATCTACGCCGTCTACCTCGAAAATGATGCGTCCTGGAAAAACGTCAAAGCAGTAACCTTGAGGATCTCCTTTACCCTTTCCCATTCCCACTTCTGCAGCTTTAGCTGTAAATGGTCGATCAGGGAAAATACGGATCCAGTACTTGCCAGCCTTGGTCAATGTTCGAGAGATAACCTTTCGAGCAGCCTCGATTTGGTTTGACTTGATGCGAGCTTGAGATTCAGCCTTTAGTCCAAATGCTCCGAAAGCAAGCTTGGTACCACGAGTTTCAGGACGAACAGCCTTCGTCTTTGCATTCGCTCGTTTGGTTTGCCACTTTCTAAATTTTACTTTTTTTGGTATCAACATAAATTTTCTTTAGTTTAGTCGGATTTTAGATTCTTCTTTTCTACAGGAGCTCCATCAATTTCTCGCTTTCGATCAGCGAAAATCTTTCCTCGGTAAATCCATACCTTGATACCGATAACACCGTATGACATGGTTGCTCGCTCACGCTTGAAATCAATGTCCGCGCGGAAAGTTTGAAGCGGAATACTTCCTCGTTTCAACTCTTCCGTACGAGCGATTTCAGCGCCACCTAGACGACCCCCGAGAACTACGCGAGCTCCCTCTACTCCACGAGCTTGCATAACTTTTTCGATGATAGTCTTGATAACTCGGCGGTAAGGCATACGCTTCTCAAGTCCTTCGGCAATCATGTAAGCAACTATTGCAGCATCAGCTTCTGGGTTTGTAACTTCTACTACTTCTAGCTTGAAGTCTTCTGGGCGAGCGATTTTTAGCTTGTCCATTTTCTTTAGGATATCTTCCTTGAGCTTGGTAGCACCTTCACCATTTCGGCCAATCAGTATTCCTGGGCGTGAAGTTCGGATGATAAATCGAGTAGCCTTGCGACTTCGTTCGATTTCGATAGTGGAGATGTACATACCTCGAAGTTTCTTTTCTAGATATTGGCGGATCAAAACGTCACCCTTTAGGTTTTCTACGTACTTTTTAGGATCAGCAAACCAGCGAGACTTCCAGTCTCGGAGGATGATCAATCTATGTGCGTATGGGTGTACTATTTTTGACATATATTTATTTTGTTTCTTTTACTTTCTTTACTGTTTTAGGCTTTGCTTCTTTGGCTGCTTTCTTTTCTTTTGTTCCTTTTACCGCTACAACCTTTTCCGCAAGAACAAGTTCTATGTGACTGGTTCGCTTGTTGATACGGTGACCGGTACCCATAGCTGCCGGCATCATTCGCTTCATAGTGATACCCTTGTCCACAGTGATTTCTTTCACATACAAATTTTCTGTTTCTATTCCGCTATTTTTAGCATTGGCCACAGCAGAAAGTAAAAGCTTCTTTACTGGTAGTCCTGCACGCTTTGGTAAAAATTCCAAAGCAGCGATAGCTTGAGTCGCATTCTTGCCGCGAATAAGTCCAGCCACTAGGCGAACTTTTCGAGGTGATTGTCTGTAATTTTTCAAAAATGCTTTCATGTTATTTATTTAAATTATTTCTTAGCTGCACCACCTTTAGCGTCAGCCGCTTCGTTCGCCCCCTTTGCGGCCGCTATTTCAGCTTCCTTCTTCTTGGCTTCCATTTCCTTTTGCATCTTACCTCCGTGCTTGGTGAATTTCTTGGTTGGAGAAAATTCGCCCAGTCGGTGACCCACCATGTCTTCAGTAACTAGTACATCAACATGAGTTTTTCCATTGTGAACGCCAAAAGTAAAGCCGAGCATTTCTGGTGAAATAACAGAAGCGCGCTTCCAGGTCTTGATAGTCGGTGTTTGAAGAGGATTTTTTCCAGCAATTTTTTCTAGAAGTCCTTCATCTATGTTTATTCCTTTTTTGAGTGATCGTGACATGATTTATTCAATGTTTACTTATAGGTTTTTCACCCTAAGCAAACAAAACGGCTCTCATTTGAGCCTTAAAAACATATTAGCAAATATGGTTAAAAAGTCAAACTCTTACCACATAATAGTGAAGGGCGCCCCAAGCCGAAGCTGGGGCGCCCGAAGTTGTTGGGTCAAAAAGAAAACCCGGTGTAGAAGAAGCTCACGCCATGCTGAGACGCCAGCGCGGCTTCACCTTCTGCCTGAAACGAACCATCTTCGCCTTGGCCTCCTCCTTCATTCTGTTGATGCCCCTCCGGCACCACTTCGGGAGTCGGTCAATGCTACGCTTGCGCTTGGACATTCGTCTCTCTCCTAGAACCCGTTCGGTCAGCGGGATGCTGACCTAGAAAGAACGAGTTAGCTTATATTTAATCATATTAAAAATAATTAGTAAATAAAAAATGTGCAAAAACAAAAACCGCTTGAGGGCGGTTTTTGTTTTTTATTATTTATTCTTTCCCCGCCTGCATCGCACATGCGAAGCATTTCGGGCAGGCAGTCTTTCTCAATCTATAAATGTATTACTTGTTTTTACCTGTTTTCCTTCGACTAACTATAAACACATTTGAATATTTCTTTGGAGTTCGAGTCTTTCGTCCACCAGTAACCTTACCCCACATAGTCTTCGGTCGCTTGGTTCCTCGTCCTTGTCGGCCTTCACCTCCACCGTATGGGTGATCCACTGGGTTCATGGCAGTACCACGAACTGTAGGTCGGATACCCTTCCATCGTGAACGTCCAGCCTTACCATAGTTTTCAAGGTGATGTTCTTCGTTTGAAACTGTACCGATAGAAGCCCATGAGTTTTCGTTTACCTTTCGGATTTCAGTTGATGGCATCTTTAGGTTTGTGTAACCATCAGCGTTTGCTACAACTTGAGCGAAGATTCCAGCAGATCGTCCGATCTTTGCGCCACCCATAGGCTTGATTTCGATATTGTAAACAAAAGTACCTACTGGAATATTTTTAAGTGGTAGTCGGTTTGCAGGCTTGAGTTCTGCCTTTTCAGAAACGATGAATGAATCTCCAGGTACGATAGTCTTTGGTAAAACTACGTATCGCTTTTCACCATCTTTATAAATTGCGAGTCCGATAAATGCTGATCGGTTTGGATCGTATTCAACAGAAGTAATCTTTGCAGGGATATCTTTTTTGTTATATAGAAAATCTACTTCTCGGTAAAGACGCTTGTGTCCTCCCCCCTTGTGACGCATAGTGATGCGACCTTGACTATTTCGTCCAACAGAACGCTTGAAGCCGTGAACCAATGACTTGGTAGGTGCAGTTTTTGACAAGACATCACGGTAGTTGATGTTTGACATTTGTCGTCTTGATTTACTTGTAGGTTTGTATGTCTTCATATTGTTTTATTTATATAAATTCTATTTTATCTCCCTTTTTCAAGTAAACCAAAGCTTTTCGTCCACCGCCACGTACCCCGTTTTGTCCACGAGAAACTACTCGCTTTCTTGGAATATTTAAAACATTTACCTTTACTGGCTTTACCTTGTAAAGAGCGAATATCGCCTTTTCGATTTCTGACTTGTTGGCAGAAGGAGCAACATCAAAAGTGTAAATATTTTGCTCAAAGGCAAAAGATGCTTTCTCTGTAATCCTTGGATTTTTGATTATGTTCATCATAAAATTTAATTATCCTCTTGCTTCCAAGAATTTTACACTCTCAGTCGGGTTTTCTATTAAAAGGTATTTGTGGTTCAAAACGTCCAGTGGATTCAAGTTCTTTAGGAACACGATATCCAGTGTTGAAATGTTTCGGAAACTCTTTTCGATCTTTTCATCGCGAGCAAATAGTGCAGTCAAAAGCTTTGGGTTCTTTGACTTTGCAGGAATATTCATTCCAGAAGCCTTTGCGATGCTGTTTAGAGCATTTAGTCCGTCCGCAGTCTTGATAGCAGACATTGCAAGTGAATCTACGAATACAAGCTCGCCGTCCTTAAACTTTTTAGAAAGCACTGAGAACAATGCTCGAGCGCGCATAGACTTTGAGATCTTTCGCTTGTAGTTCTTTTCAGCTAGTGGACCATGAGTCACACCTCCTCCCACCCAGATAGGTGAACGGCTAGAACCGTGACGTGCTCGTCCTGTTCCCTTTTGCTTCCAAGGCTTCTTACCTCCTCCGCGAACTTCGCCACGGCCTTTGGTATCAGCAGTACCTGCACGCTTGTTTGAACGCATAGACTCTACTACTTGGTGCACAAGGTCAGAGCGCCACTTTGCAGCGAACACTTTTTCTGGTAGTGCGATTGATCCAGCTTCTTTTCCTTTTAAATTGTATATTTTTGCTTCCATATAAATATTATCTGCTGATGATTTCAACCAAGCTTCCGCGCTTGCCAGTAATTGCACCCTTTATCAACATCAGGTTTGCTTCTTTATCAACAAAAACAACTTCCAAATTCTTTTGGGTGATTCTATCAGAACCCATGCGTCCGGCCATTCTCATTCCTTTTGGAACGTGAGTTCGAAGAC
>CAYYKS010000026.1:0-7726 GCA_964469255.1 uncultured Candidatus Saccharibacteria bacterium
ATTGTCCAAAAAACAAAGGACCTATCGAAAGACCCGTCACTGCATCAAAAAACAGGGTCCCAAACACAGCGAAAACTCCAAAATTTAGTCGACTAGCTTTAAATTTTTTAAAATATAAAGAAGAAATAAGCCCCAATACTCCATAAGTGCTAGCCGTGATGAGTGTCCACTGCCCCAAGGTACCAGTAACTAAGTCGTAAGCAGTAATACTTAAAAAGGCGAATAAAAAACCAGCATAAGCCCCATAAACTTTACCAAAGGGCATCTGGGTGGCTAGTATGGGCTCTATGTTTGGTGGACGGAACGGCAACAAACGAATAAACAAACAAACAATAAATCCGACGGTAAAGTTCAACCAATTTTTATTGTATGTTTGCATAATTTTAACGGTGTATAGCTACATTAGTTGCATAGTTTCGAAACTATGTAATCATTATACACGAGCATAGTCCCCTAGTGTAAAGGGGATAACTAAAATTTTCCGCATTAAGACACAATCCCCGAGACAGAAGCAACTACAGCCTGATTTGTGTCAGGAATTTAAAGAGTTTTCTTAAAATAAATTGTCCGTCCTCTTGGATTCGAACCAAGGACCCCAGAGGTATAAGCTCTGTGCTCTAACCAACTGAGCTAAGGACGGAAACTTTGGCTACCCTTACTATATAAAAACTAGCCGACAACTTCAAGTTTTGCAGGTTGTTCTTTCTTTTTCAAAACTATTCCGTGAGCCACCAATATCTTTTCGTATTCTTCTTGCTCGACTGTTTCTACTTCTACAAGTCTTTTTGCAATAGCATCAAATGCTTTTTTGTTTTCAGTTATTACCTTTTCTGCAGATACCAATCCATCATTTAATATTCGAGAAACTTCGGCATCTACTTTTTTAGATACTTCCTCAGAATGGTCACGATCTACTTCTTCTCCGAATTGTACTTTTCCTCCAGCACCAGAGAGTGCCACCGGACCAACAACGTCCGACATCCCCCAACGGGTAACCATAGCTCGCGCAATATTTGTAGCTACTTGTAAATCACTCGAAGGACCTGTCGTAATATCTCCAAACATCATTTTTTCTGCCACATATCCACCCATTGCCATCGCAATATCATCAATAAATTCTTTTTTAGATTGAAGCTTCCTTTCTTCCAGTGGCAGCTTTAAAGTATACCCGCCGGCATTTCCGCGAGCAATAATAGAAACCTTGTGCACAGGATCAGCATTTGGAAGAACTGAAGCCACTATCGCGTGCCCTGCTTCGTGGTACGCAGTGATTTCTTTTTCTTTCTTAGAAAGTAAGTGACTCTTTCGCTCAGGACCAAGCATCACTTTTTCAATCGCCCGAATCAAATCAAATTGGAAAACTTTTTTACGATTTTCTCGTGCAGCCAAAATTGCACCCTCGTTCATAAGTGAATACAAATCTGCACCAGAGAATCCTGGAGTTCGCTCTGCAATTAATTTTAAATTGATATCTTCAGCCAAAGGCTTTTCCTTGGAATGGATAGTAAGAATTTCCTCACGGTCAGCACGATCCGGTAAATCGAGAATTACCTTTCGGTCAAAGCGTCCTGGACGAACTAGCGCTGGGTCCAGCACATCAGCTCGGTTCGTCGCCGCCATGACGATAACCTTATCATTTGGCTCAAATCCATCCATCTCCACCAATATTTGGTTTAGTGTTTGTTCGCGTTCGTCGTTTCCTCCACCAAACCCTCCTCCGCGAGTTCGACCGATAGCATCGATTTCATCTACGAAGATAATTGCTGGGGCTGCTTTCTTGGCCATCTTGAAAAGATCCCGCACTCGAGAAGCACCTACCCCCACAAACATCTCCACGAATTCAGATCCAGATAAATGGAAGAACGGCACACTCGCCTCTCCGGCTACGGCTCGAGCGAGCAAGGTCTTTCCTGTTCCTGGGGCACCAGTCAAAATAACCCCTTTTGGAATTCGTGCACCAATTTCTAAAAATTTCTTTGGGCTTTTCAAAAAATCCACAATTTCTTTTAGCTCTTCTTTGGCTTCTTTGCATCCTGCTACGTCTTTGAAAGTGACTTTATTGTTTTTATCACCCGGCTCAGTGATACGCGCCTTGGATTGCCCAAATGTAAATGCCTGCATGCCTGCGCCTTTTACTTGGCGAGACAAATACCAGAAGAAAAATAAAATAAACAGAATCGGCAAAATAAATGGCAATAGATTTAGCACCCAGTACATAAAACCACTTTCATTTTTTACTACGATTTGAGTTTTCGCTAGGGCCTCCTTGTCTACTTCATAATTAAAAAGAGTCTGTGTTAGAGGTGACCCCACTTCTTTCTTTGCTTTTTTTACTTCATCGTTATTGTAAGTGATAGTCAGTATTTCACCCGAAACTTCTATTCTCCTCACTTCTCCCGCTGTTACATTTTGCGCAAGTTCTGAAATGGCAATCTCAGGTGTAGCCTTGGTGGCGGTGTCTGACACCACTAAATAAAGTGCAGTAATAAGCATGAATATAAACAAACCTCCAGCAATCGAGCTCGATAGCTTACTACCATTACCCCCCTTCTTTCCTCCCTTAGTTGGTTTTTGATTAAGAAAATTAAAGTCCATTTGCGTATTTTAACATAAAAAACGCAAAACAAAAAGCGCTCATTAGCGCCTCGTGTTTAAATTTGTGGAGATGTGGGAAATTGAATCCCAGTGCAGAAGGTTTTTGCTAAGAAATCTACATGTGTAGCGCGCTTTGTTTGTTTAAATTAAAAAATTAAGAAACGAGCCAAATATTTTTTAACCGAGCTCTAGATTTTGGTGAAATATTCGAGCGGATATTTCCTTATCCCGATAATATTACACCTCGACTCATATATCGGAAGTCTATGAGAGAGACGCCAGCCTTGCGTTAAGCGAAAGCTGGAGCAAAAGCAAAGTCATTCATACCGAAGTATGGTGAAGCTGTTTTACTTGAAGTCAATTTTGCAATTGGCATTTGAACGAAGTTTTACGAGATTACGTCCATACTCGACATGCATCGTAGACAAATGGCCAACTGTCTATGCCTTGCATCCCCATATTCGGTTATCAATGTATTACTCTTTGCCTCGAAATTCTCGGCGAATATCTCGGTCAGTCTCACGCTTTTGTATAGACTGACGCTTGTCGTGAGTTTTCTTTCCTTTCACTTGAGCAATTTCTACCTTGATTTTCCTATTTTTATTATACACTGACATTGGCACTACTGTCAAACTCTTGTTTTTCTCACTCCCACCCAGTTCTATGATTTCTTTTTTGGTTAGCAATAATTTCCTATTACGTAGTGGATCATAATCCTTTGATGCATTTTTAGGCTGATATGCTGGGACATTTGAGTTGATTAGGTAAGCTTCCCCACCCCGGATGATTACAAAGGCACCTTCAAGTGACATCCGTCCACCACGGACAGACTTTACCTCGGTACCCAAAAGCTCAATCCCCGCCTCATACTTTTCTAGGATTTCGTAGTCAAAACGGGCCTTTCTATTTTCTGCATAATTCGCCATATCGATATATTAGCACAATGTTGACTTTATGCCCCAACTGAGCTATTATCTACAAGTCTTAGTTTCATATATTTACATTGCGTGAAAGAATAAACAATCAAATACGTGCGAAAGAAATGCGGGTTTTGGACAGCGAAAACAAAAACCTAGGCGTCTTGAGCATCAAAGATGCGCTCGAAATGGCGCAAAATCTTGGAATGGACTTGATTGAGGTAGGCCCCAATGCCAACCCACCGCTTGGTAAGATAATGGATTTTGGTAAATACCAATACGAGGCAAACAAAAAACTAAAGAAGACAAAGGCTGGAGCAAAGCATACCGAAACTAAATCTATACAGATAAAGATAGGTACTGGAGACCACGACCTAGAGCTCAAAGCTAAAACTGCTTCAAAATGGTTAAAGGAAGGCCATAGAATCAAAGTTGAACTCTTCCTCGCAGGACGCGCAAAGTACATGGATGAAAAGTTTTTGAAAGAGCGTCTAGATAGAGTCCTGCACTTCATCACCGAAGAATACAAGATATCCGATGCATATAAAAAGGGTCCAAAAGGTTTAACAACAACAATAGAAAAGAAATAATCAAAAAATTTATGGGAAAAGGAATGAAGACAAATAAATCATACAGCAAGAGACTAAAGCTTACCAAGACTGGCAAGGTAATTTCACGTAAGCCTGGCTTTAACCATTTCAACGCGAAACAATCTCGAACTTCTCAACTAGGAGGACGAAAGGGTCAAAATTTCGTTATCAAGAACAAACCAAAGAGTCACTTGTTGCCCTTTTCGTAAGAAAAAATTAATCAGCCGTAATAATTAATTAGATAAAATAAGTAAAATACCATGACAAGAGTAAAAAAGGGAGTACACGCACTAAAGAGACGCCGAAGCATACTAAAACAGACTAAAGGTATGCGCCATGGTCGCAGTACAAAGGAGCGACAAGCAAAGGAGGCACTTCTCCACGCTGGAGCATATTCTTTTGCACACCGACGAGACAAAAAATCTCACAATCGAAAGCTTTGGAACATCAAGATCAATGCTGGCGCACGAGAACAAGCAGGATTATCTTACTCAAAACTAATCGGAGGACTCAAGAAAGCGAACATCATGCTTGATCGAAAGATCTTGGCAGACCTAGCTCAAAACCACCCTGAAGCATTTAAAAAAGTTTTAACTGCTATAAAATAAAACTAAAAGGCCCCACTAGGGGCCTTTTAGTTTAAGATCATTTTCTACTGAGAGCTCGGAGAAGAACTCGGGGTTATTTTGTATTCTTCAACTTTGTATTTTTTCACTACTGATATCAGGTCTTCCACCATTTTCTTTGGGTCATCTCCTGAAACTATTTTTTCACTACTTCGGTGTCCTTTCTCAAGAATTTCTTTAAGTTGATTCCCCATCTCCCAAGGACCTTCAAAAATGCCGATTGGTTTGTTGTCCTCAAAAGCGATAGTGAACTCATGTATAGTGCCTACCCTACCGCAGCCACATATGACGGCATCTACTGATCGAGTCAGTAGCAAATCCCGCCCTGGATAGCCGAACCCAGTATAAATAATAAGATCCATATAATCCACCGGGAGTTTGTATACTTCCACGTGTTCTCTCTCAGAAGCGGCCGGAGAAAATCCTATTGAAACGCCTCCGGCTTCCTTTGCACCCATAGCTGCCCATAGTGGAAACCCAGTAGTTGCTCCGGTTACAAGAATTGCTCCTTGTCGAGCAATTTCACGACCAAGTTCTTTGGCTTTTTCAAGTGCACCTAGCCCACAATGACCTGTCTCTGCTGCGCCCGAAACGCATATCTTCATCTGACTATGACCATGCTTTAAAAAAATATTTGGCACGGGTGAATTGATCGGTGTATCCATGAGCGTAATTATACCTGACAAAAAGTGTTTATCAAAACAATCAGAAGTTTAATTGGGATTTACAACAGTATTTTGCAGTATTATAATTATTACATTATTAATGTTATTAAAGTCGAACTTAAAGTTTTTATTAAAACTATGAATAAGTTAATAAAAAATAAAGGTTTTACGTTAATAGAAATTTTGGTGGTGATAGGTATTATAGCGGTATTAGCCGCTATTGTTATTGTAGCCATTAATCCGTCTCGTCAGTTTGCGCAAGCTCGTAACACGCAACGAGAATCGAATGTAAATACGATTCTCAATGCTATTGGTCAAAATATGGTCGATAATAAAGGAGTCGCTTTATCTGCTACTACTTGTAGTGGCATTGATAACGAACCTGATACAACGGCAACAAACATAGGAACTGGAACAGGATTAGTAGATCTGACCTGTCTCGTGCCTACTTATATATCTTCTGCAATACCCTTTGACCCAGACGGAGGTACTGCAGCAGATACTTTATACACAATCAAAGAAGAGTCCACCGGTCGATATACTGTTTGTGCGCCAAAACACCTTGAAGCTTCCATCTCAGGAAGTGCTGCATATTGTCTAACGCGGTAAAAATAGTTCAAAATATTTTTTAACAAAAAGTCTTTATGAGAGGCTTTTTGTTTTTAATCCTGAAATAAGCCATGGCTTATTTCATTATCTACTTCCCTTTTTTAACTTTTCCGCCAGAGGCTACAACAAAATTGTCATGCATTTTTTGGAGTTCTTTGGTGGATAGTTTTCCGAAAACTTTTTCAGCTTCGGCTGATTTATTTTTAAATTTTAAATCTTCCGCCAAAACTTCTGGATGAACTTTGAGCGCATGATCGTTTATACCTAGTAGGTAAAGCCCAGACAATCTGCGAACTCGAGACAGTGCCACGTAGCCCTGGCCAAACTCAAAAACTTGGGACAAATCTATAAGGGCGGCATCCATACTCATGCCCTGGCTCTTGTGCACAGTCATCGCCCAAGCCAGACGTAGTGGCACCTGAGTAATCTGGGCGCGAATTTTTCCATTCTCCTCCACGCTCCAATCCATCGGCTCAATAACGATATTTCTTCCACTTCGGGTTTTGATAATCGGGTTTCCACTAAATTCTTCAAAGGCTGTCACTACCCCAAGGGTACCATTGGCAAATTTTTCTTTCGAATTGTTCTTTGTGCACATCACTACTGCGCCGACCTTGAGCTCTAGATTCTCGGGCGACAAGCATCCCTTCTTTAGGGTGTCCACCATTTTTTCATTCCCTTCCCCTGTCATCCGAAATACTTTTGATTCTTCTTCGAGCTTTGAGAGTTCTACAATATTTACTCTATCTACATCAACATTATGTGAGAAAAGCTTGGTGGCGCGCAGGATTTCTTCTGTCATGTCGTCATAATCTATTTTTCTCGCGGTAATATGCTCCAGGTGTTTTTTGGAAACTTTATTAGCTCGGATAGCCGAAAGCACCGAGAGAAACTCCGCATCATCTTGCCGATGCTGTTCACTGAGGTAGCAAGTTACTAATCTTGCTCGCTCCCAAGCTCCGCTTTCGTACGCAAAAGTTCCACCAGATTCATTCCGCGCTATAAGAGATTTTTGTTTAACTTGGCCAAAATCTTTTTTAACAATCGGTGGTAATTGAAAAAAGTCCCCCACCAACACAATTTGAATTCCACCAAAGGCTTCATCGTTTTGCCTGATCTCTCGGCAAACCATATCTACCATATCGAGTGTATTTGTAGAAAGCATCGATATCTCATCTATAATAAGAACCTTAGTTCTCAAAACTCTTTTAGTTATATATTCACTGGTCGCAATTTTATCGAGTTCGTATTTATCGAGATGAGTCTTGATACCAATACCGCTCCATGAATGAATAGTCAGCCCACCGATATGCGTAGCCGCTATTCCTGTAGATGCGGTGATGGCCATATCTACTTCCCGGTCACGTAAATAGTTCACATAATTATTTATGGTGTGCGTTTTCCCAGCGCCTGGTTCGCCAGTAAGAAAAACATTGGCGCCAGTTTTTAAAATATTTAGAGCTTGGTCTTGCGTCATGTAGTAACACTATACTACATTTTTTCTGGAGCTTCGATGCCAAGCAGGTTGAGTCCTCGTTTCATAACAAAAGCAAAAGCGAATGTGAGGGCGACTTTGTACGCCGAAGTTTTATCTTCTTTCGCGACTATTATATTATTACCGTAGAAACTGTTAAAAGATCGGGCTACTTCTATCAGATAGTTTGCAATATAGTGTGGTTCGTATTCATCCGCCGCACGCTCTACCACTTCTGGAAATCTGTATA
>CAYYKS010000027.1:0-7529 GCA_964469255.1 uncultured Candidatus Saccharibacteria bacterium
CATTGGCTGCAATTGTGGTGGCAAAAGTGTTAGCTGCACAGTCTGTAGGGTTGGCAGCGAGAGCAGTAGCTGTAGATGCATTTCCTGTTAGTGCACCAATGAATGATGTGGCAGTAAGTGCTCCAGAAGTTGCGTCGTATAGTAGAGCGCCATCAGTTCTAGGGTTAAGTGATCCTGTTGCTGAATCGTACATTGCAATAAATGATGTTGCATCTGTAGAATCAGAAACAGTTACTGTAGTAGCTAAAGTGGCGAGGTCGATAGTAATATTGTTCGGAACTTGAGCATCAGTCACTGCACCTTGAAGATCAGCAAGATCAAGAACAGATTCGAGTTCTGCTTCTACGGCTACTTCATCAAGATCAACTGATCCTAGTCCAGTACCATCTACATCACCAGCGATGTCAAGTGCGGATTCAAGTGTAGTTTCTCCTGTTCCGTCGATTGCGTCTAGTCCATTGAGTGTTCCGGTGCCTGTGAGGTTAATAGTATCAGTAGCTAATATTGTAGGAGAAAGTGTTCCAGTGTCTGATGCGTAAAGTAGTCCTCCATCTGTTTTAGCTGCTAGTGAACCTGTTGCAGAATCAAAGACTGCTACGAATGATGTAGCGTCAGTAGAATCAACTACAGTTACAGTAGATGCGAGTGTGGCTAAATCAATAGTAATATTGTTTGGAACGTCCGCATCAGACATGGAAGCACAAGTTAGGTTTCCATTAGCAACTATGGATATTGCATATTGATTAGCTGCACAGTCGGTTGGATTGGCAGCTAATGCAGTAGCAGTAGTTGCATTACCAGAAAGTGCTCCAGTAAATGTGGTTGCAGTTAGAGTTCCGTTAGATGCATCATAAAGTAAAGCTCCATCTGTCTTTGCAGCCAAACTTCCTGTCGCAGAATCATAGATGGCTACAAAAGATGTGGAATCTGTTCCGTCGACTACTGTTTGGGTAGATGAAAGTGTGGCTAGGTCAATAGTGATGTTGTTCGGAACATCTGCATCAGCGATAGATGCACAAGTTAGGTTACCGTTGGCTGCGATTGTAGTTGCGAAAGTATTAGCCGCACAGTCTGTAGGGTTAGCTGCTAGAGCTGTGGCTGTAGATGCGTTTCCAGTAAGTGCACCGATAAAAGTAGTGGAAGTAAGTGCGTCTGTTGTAGCATTGTAAGTTAATCCAGCATCAGTAGCTGGTGCTAATGATCCAGTAGCTGAAGTTCCAAGAGCTACGAATGTAGTGGTGTCACCTGCTGCATCAGCGAAAGTTACAGTACCAGCATTACCAGTGATGTTGGTTTGATCACCAGTATTTGTTCCACTTGAAGTTCCAGAGAAGTTTGAAGCAGAGATTGTTCCTGTGGTTGTTAAAGCTCCAGTTGTTGAATTGTATGTTAATGCACCGTCTGTTCTTGGATCAAGATTTCCTGTAGCAGAATCATACATTGCGATAAATGATGTTGCATCTGTAGAGTCAGTTACTGTTACTGTCGTAGCTAAAGTTGCTAGATCAATAGTGATGTTGTTCGGAACATCTGCATCAGCGATAGATGCACAAGTTAGGTTACCATTGGCTGCAATTGTGGTGGCAAAAGTGTTAGCTGCACAGTCTGTAGGGTTGGCTGCGAGGGCTGTTGCTGTGTCAGAGTTTCCTGTAAGTGCACCAACAAAACTTGCCGCTGTAATAGTATCGGCACCTACATCAATACTTCCAAAACCAGAAGTTATACTACCCACATTGAGTGCACCTGTACCAGTAATTGCAGTAGCCACGGCATCATTAGTGTCTACTAGTGCAGCATCTTTTCCATCGAGTCTGTCTAATTCAGCCGAAGATATAGTGGCAACTCCAGTAGTTATATCATTTGAACCGATAGCAAGGGCAGTAACTATATCAGCGTCTGATGCATCGATAGCGGTTGTAATTACTGCACCTACTCCACTTGTAGCAAAAACCAAACCAGAATCGATAGTGCCAGTAGTTGTATTATCTATAGTCAGTTTATAGTCATTAGTATCGTTATTTAAATTCAACAGTAAATCATAGGCATCCACAGTTACTGTGCCCCCATTGTTATAAGCATCATCCAACGTTCCACCTCCACCTCCGGCGCTATCAGCAGAACAAGCCCATCCACCAGCATCTGTATATTTTAATATTTCATTATCGGCACAACCTTTGAGTAGTGTAAGTCCTGAGGCGCTTGCTTCTAATCCAGAATTAGAAGAAACAGAACCAGTATTGCCGGCAGTTGTCAGGTTTACTCCTATAGCACCACCAGAAATAGATAGACCGCTTCCAGTAAAGTCAGTAATAGCATCACCGCTCACTGTGATACCACCCGCTGCCACAATGCCAGCAAGGTTTAAGGCACCAGCATTCAAAACTGGAATCTGACTTCCGGTAGGAGTTTGGGAAGGAGTAAAACCTCCGACTGTTTTAGAATTAATTGCGTATCCAGAAGAAACTACTCTTTGTCGTGGAGAAAGAGTTTCAAAAACAACAACCGGAGCACAAGATCCAGCCACAGAATCTGCTACATCAATATTTAAATAAATTTCATCAGTACTTGCGAAATCAAAATCAAGCAAATCTCCACCCGCGGTGACATCACCGACATCAACATTTAAAATTCCATTCTTCACTTCGACAGTCATCTTTGATGGAACTCCGACTGGCCAAAGTTTTGTTCCTGCCGCAGCGGCATCATACAGTGAAAATCTAAAACAATAATTCGTACCTCCGGCACCACCCAAAAGATTTCCAGATGCATCGAGTAGTCTACCTTGGTGATGCAAAAGTGAAGGCACTCCCGGTGCGGCAAAAATATTATTTACAAGTAAAAATGAAAACACAAAAAACATCACTATGAAGCTGGTGACGCTTTTTCTGAAGTGTAAGTTTTTTATTATTTTTTTATTCAGAAAAATTCTCGTGGTATGAAGTAGGTAGACTCCCCACCACCTATATATTATAAGGTTTAAAGATGCCAGACGCAACGAAAAAAAAGGCCTAAATTCGGCCAAATGTGGATAACTATTCCCGGTCTTCAATTATTCTTCCAAAATTTCAAAATCATCACTGATATTTCCCTCTTTTTTCTTTTTTAATAAAAAATACACGGCACAAGATGCAGAAATAAGTAAAATTATTAAAATAATTACAGATATTGCAAACATTTTTATTATGTTACAATCATATCATGTTTGGAATTAACAAAAAGATAGATTTCTTAGCCATCGGTGACACAGTCATAGATGCATTTATAAAACTCACTGATGCGGATCATGTAGACATCCAAGGCGAGCCGGGACATGAAAATTTTAAAATCTGCATTCCCTTTGGTGACAAAATTCCTTATGAAGAAGTAAATGTGGTAAACGCTGTGGGCAACGCTGCAAACGCTGCGGTATCTGCGAGTAGACTCGGACTTACAACTGCAATCGTCAGCAACTTGGGTGATGATCAAAATGGAAAAGATTGTTTGGCTTCACTCAAGAACGATGGAGTACAAACTAATTTTGTAAAAATAAATAAAGGTATCAAAACCAACTATCACTATGTTTTGTGCTATAAAACCGAGCGCACCATACTCATCAAACACGAAAAATACCCTTATATATTACCAGATATTGGCGAACCAAAGTGGGTTTACTTTAGCTCAGTGAGTCGTGACGCCTTCCCTTTTCACAATACTGTAGCAGACTATTTAGAAGCTCATCCGAACATCAAACTCGCCTTTCAACCGGGTAAAAATGAAATAGGTTTAGGAAAAGAAAAACTTGCCAGACTTTACGCTCGTGCAGAAATATTTTTCTGTAATCTTGAAGAAGCGCGCACTATTTTAAACATGCAAGATGCTGATGTTTTAGAATTATCACAGGGTCTACAAGCTCTCGGACCAAAAATAGTTTCAATCAGTGATGGACCAAATGGTGCATATCTATATGCAAACGAAGAACTTTGGAAAGTACCACTTTATCCAGACATCGCTCCCCCTGTCGACCGCACTGGGGCTGGTGATGCTTTCGCATCCACTATCGTTGCTGCACTAGGTCTCGGATTTGCACCACACGAAGCACTTTCTTGGGGACCTATCAATTCTATGTCTGTAGTCCAAGAAATCGGCGCCCAAAAAGGCCTTCTATCTCGAGCAAAACTTGAAGGATATCTCAAAAACGCTCCCATTGAATACAAACCAACCAAAATTAATTAAAAAATCGTCGCAGGTGTAACTTTTTAACCGTCTTTCGCAAGACGACGGTCCGAGAAGGAACGAAAAATCAGCCAGATTTTTACGTGACGGTTTAAAAAGTTGTACCAAGAAAGATTTTTCTATTTCCTTTTCAAAACTTTTTTAATAACCTCTTTGATAGAATTTTTATCCATTCCGTAGTGTTCAATTAGTTCATCGGGCTTGCCGGATTGTCCAAATTTGTCTTTGACTCCGATAAATTCTATAGGCACTGGAAAATTTTGTACTAAGACTTCAGCCACTGCCGAACCCATACCTCCCATGACTTGATGTTCTTCTACTGTCACTATAGCCTTTGCTTCTTTAGCTAAAGCAACTATTCCATCTGTATCAATAGGTTTGATAGTCGCTAAATTCATCACTTTGATTTTAATCCCCTCACTCTCTAATTCTTTCGCTGCCATTATAGATTGAAAAAGTAATGCGCCAGTCGCTATGATTCCAACTTCCGCGATCCCAACATCTGGCATCCAAAAAATTTCACTCTTACCGATCGAAACTGGAGTTTCTTCTGTGGTCATGATCGGTGTTTTTTCACGAGCGAGGCGCAGGTACGCAGGCCTACCAGACTTCGCCAAAAGCTGTGTAATTTTTTTAGCTTCGATAGCATCACAAGGCGAAACCACATCCATATTTGGAATTGCTCGCATAATGGTGATGTCTTCGAGGGCTTGATGTGTTCCACCATCAGGACCAACCGAAATTCCAGCATGAGAACCAACAACTTTTACAGGCCGATCATTGTAAGCAATAGTAGTGCGAATCTGCTCCCAATTTCTGCCTGGAGAAAACATTGCGTACGAAGAACAAAAAGGAATTTTCCCCATCGCCGCCATTCCAGAAGCCACTGTCACTAGATTTTGCTCGGCAACTCCGATCTGGGTAAACCTCGCCGGGAATTTTTCTTTAAAAAAATGCATCTGAGTAGACTCGGTCAGGTCCGCGCACAAGGCCACTACGTTTTCATCGGCTTCGCCGGCTTTTGCTAAACCTTCGCCAAAACCACGACGAATAGGAACTTGTTCCACGTCTTCGTTAAATAATTTTGTATTTAATTTTAACTTAGGGTTTAACATAATTATTTATTCATGCTCGGATTTTATTTTTCCTGACAAAGTTCTGAGCTCTTTGATGGCCATCTTGCCTTCTTCCTTGGTTGGCGGTTTGCCGTGCCATTTATAATCTCTTTCAAACTCGTGTACACCTTTGCCGGGTATAGTGTGAGCGATAATTACCGTAGGTTTGCCGTACACTGAATGCGCCTCACTCAAAGCTTCGTTTAATCCCTGAAAATCATGCCCGCCTACTTCGATAACGTGCCAATTGAATGCACGCCATTTATCTACAAGTGGCTCGAGTGGCATAGTGTCTTCGGTAAAACCATCAATCTGAATATTATTTCGATCGACAATAGCAATCAAATTCCGCACTTTCATTTTTCCCGCAAGCATTATGGCCTCCCAAGAATTTCCTTCATCTAATTCACCGTCAGACATGAGGCAATACACAAATCTGTCAGAATCTTTTTTATCAATTCTATCCGCAAGCGCCATACCCACAGCCTGTGAAAGTCCGGCCCCCAGGGGCCCTGAAGAATTCTCCAGCCACGGCATAAATTCTCGGTGTGGGTGCCCTTGCAACCGGCTTCCAAATTTTCGAAGTGTCATCAATTCTTCCACGGGAAAATATCCAGCATGGGCCATCGTGGCATAAAGCACAGGGCAGATGTGCCCATTAGAAAGTACTAATCTGTCACGCTCCGGCCACATTGGATTTTTAGGATCGTGTTTTAAAATATGAAAATATAAAATAGTAAAAATATCTGCCATGCCGAGTGGCCCCGCTGTGTGCCCACTTCCTGCTTCCACTAGCATAGAAATAATACTCTCGCGGATATTTTCCGCTTTCAGTTTTAACTCTTCTGTTTTTTTGTCAGATAGAAAGGCCATATGAAATTGTTTAAGAAAATTTAAAAAGCTTTGTGCTTCTTAGATTTGTTTAAATTCTTCTACAGTTCCTATTATATCACCAGAACCAAAAATAGCCGAACCAGAAACGAGTCGAGTTGCTCCTGCCGCAATCAAATCCGGCGCAGTTTCCAAACTTACCGCACCATCTACAGATATGACGAGCTCGGGATACTTTTCTTTCAAAGTTCTGACATGGTCGAGGCATCGAACGTCAAATTCTTCGCCTTGAAAACCTGGATTTTCTATGCCCATCACTTGAACAAAATCTATGTTCGTTATTAACGGGAAAATAGTTTCTACGAGGGTTGTAGTATTTATAGCTACACCTATCTCCACCACATCACGTACATACGTATCTATACCTTCTAAAAAGTTATTAAATTCTTCGATATTCCCTACCGCCTCGATATGAAATACCAATCTCCGTGCGCCAAGCTTGGTATAAATATCAAAATTCTCCACTGCATCTACTACCATCAGGTCCAATTCAAAATCCACTTCTTCCCAGAAAGGCAAGCCCTCTTGTTCATTGAGTATTGCTCGAAAATGTTGGTCCAAATCATTATCCATAAAATCTCCACCACTTGAACCAGCGGAGTAAAATGGCCAAGTCATATTTTTTACAAATACTCCATCACAAATATCGAGCTGTACCACAGGCACTACTCCTCGCACATGATCGATTGCGCTTTTTAATTCTTCGTAATTTTTTGGCAGTACTGCCGGAATAACTTCAGCCATTATTTTAGAATTCCATCTATCTTTGCTAGTCGGCGAATATGACGTTCACCTTTACTATACGGAGTAGCCAACCAAAGATTTACTGAACTAGTAGCTTCTTCGGGAGTAAAAAATCTAGCCCCCAAGGACAAGACGTTTGCATTATTGTGTTCACGAGAACGCACCAATACATCAGCTTCGTCATCTACGACTGAATGGGCTTTGCCATAATAAACTATTGCTCGTATATGAGGGAATTTATTTGCAGTAATAGCTTCACCTTCTCCTGTCGCACCTAAAACAATACCTCGAGAATTTTCAGGATCCTTGGAAACTTCTTGGGCCACTGGTATCACAAAGTCTGGATAATCATCATCTTCAGTGTATTCAAACGCACCCTTATCTACAACATCGTGACCTTGAGCCGTGAGTGATTTTACTAGTTCTTCTTTAAGCACATACCCCGCATGATCCGTACCGATAAATATTTTCATATAATTTATTATATAGTTTTACCTGTCTTTATGACATGGTCTACTAATGTATAAGTATACCCCATTTCGTTGTCATACCAACCCATCACTTTCA
>CAYYKS010000028.1:0-7470 GCA_964469255.1 uncultured Candidatus Saccharibacteria bacterium
TATGAGGAATACCACAACAAACTCGGAAACTCACTGACCACAGTGGTAAACCATTACACTGCTTCCAGCAAAGAATTAAAAAAAGTAGACAAAGACGTCATGCGTATCAACGGCGCTTCACCGCAAATCGAACTCATCGAAGTCGACAAGCCAGTGATTGGGGAATAAAAAATATTCTATAATCTGTAATATGAATTTTAGCCCAGACACAATTACACAAAAAACCCCAGACTCTGCCCCACACATACCTCCCATTTTTCAAATGATTTCAAGTGGTGAACCGACTCCACGCATTGTCCGACAAATTGCAAAAGACTATGCTACTGGAGATAAAGAAAAAGTATTTCTTGGCCTACAAGAATTAAAAAGACGCAATGCTGGCTCGTCATCTGTAGACGCATTTACCGGAGAACTTGGTTTTATAGCAGAAAAAATCTTAACCGAGAAATTAGAAGATTCAGAAATTGAAAGTATTTTAGGTATCGAGAGATTTGCCCAATTACGTCCAGAAAATTATTTGTTTCATCCTCGACACTTATTTGATCGTTATGAGCAAGCCCACAAAAAAGGATACACGGACTTATCTTATAGAGAATTTATGCTCGAAATACAAAGCAGACGCGGTGAACATGCCCACTTAAATGGCACAACGGAAAATCAAATCGTACCTACCGATGCAACTTTCGGCACAAGTGAACCCATAGCCCTAGAACTCTTAACTCCTAGGGGTATCCTAGAACTCAGAGAAAGAAAGAGTCCAAATTTTCTACTTTTAGGATCACTCGGCCCCGCTTCGGCAAATCAATTTCAAAAATATGCTAAAAAAATAAATCCAAATTCAGTGGTGCACGTAATAGACATTGAAAAAGAAAGTATCGAATTAATAAAAAAAGACCCAGAGCAAACCGAGAGACACTTAACTCAAGCTGATGCCACGCATCTACCATTCAAAGACGAATCTATGGATTATATTGCAACAAATTATTTATTTCATTTTTTATATGCTTATCGTTTACATACTTCAGGGGACGCGGCACAAGCAGAAGAAAAAACACGGACAGATTTAATAAATTTATTTAAAGAAGCATCTCGAGTATTGCGACCAGGCGGAAAACTCTTTATAGATGAACAGGTTTATGGGAAATTTGAAAATACAGAAAATCACTCTTTTCAAAAAGAAATTTTGGAATGTGCAGAAAAGGCTGGTCTTGTAAAATTTACGATATCTAAAAAAACTATAAGGTTTGGTCTCGGCCCAGAAAAGACTTCCTCAGAAATAGATGAAAATGGTTTTCCGCATTATGGCAACGCAACTCTTTCATTTGACGACAGTCCGATAGATCTTGTCGGAATTTTTGAAAAACCACATCTGGAGAAATAGCGTAATAAAATCAATCTATATCTAAAACTAAATCAGCAACCTTTTCAGGTTTATATAATTTTTGATATCTCCTAAAGGCAACAATAACTTGTCTAAAATAAGAATCTTGATGAGTTTCGGGAAAGTAATTTTTACCCCAACGTTTTTTCTCGCGAACTATTCTTCTTTCATCAATTTGCTTGATGTTACCCTGGAGGTAAATTCGCTTATCTAAAATTTTATTCAATAACTTTGGATGAAACATAAACACGCCTTCAATGACCATAATCTTTTTAGACAAATCAAATGTTTTAGGAATACTTACCCTACCAGATACACCATCGTAAACTTTGATTTTGTAGGACTTATTGCTCGTTCGGAAAGCCTCAACGAGCTTGTTGAGTTTTACACTATCATTGCTTTCGAGCTCAAAGATATGTGATCGGTCTTTCACATTTTCATCTTTCGCATTTTTATAAAGCTTTGTAAATTTAGATCTCGGTATTTGGAAATCATCCCGATTGACCGGCAGAATATTGGGATTTACTTTGGCAAGATTGTTTAGCAAAGTAGTTTTGCCGACTCCGGTATATCCATCAATTGCGACCACTAACTTCGATGTATCTTTCGACCATCTAGTTATGACCGCATTAACTTTTTTGGCGAAATCTTTCGAGTTCATAAATTTAGTTATTCCACTTCTTGAAATTAAGTTTCTCAAATCTCATAGATTTATTTTACCATAGGTTTTTGGGAAGTTAAGGGGGTGGATTCATTAACAAGTTTTATCCCATCAATTCATTTGGACTATATCCAAGCTTGAGCATCTCTTCAAAAAGAGGAATCAATTTTTTGTGTGCTTCTTGCTTAATTGCCTCTCCTTCTTCGGCAATTTTTCTAGCTTCAGGAGAATCACCTTTATCTTGCATCATCCTAATAGCTTCCCATACTTTTGAATGACCCTCGTTCATTTCTGTAGAAATTGCAACGACGTCAATACCTAATTTTGTAGCTGCTTTATCTAAATCAACTATTGTTTTTTTGGCTTTCCGTGAAGTAACAAAATCTGGTTCACGATACCTTCCTCCAGGTAAATAACAAAAGAAGTTATTAAAGTCTTTTCGCGTTTTGGCATCAAAAGGGGGTGCTGTTTCTCTTGGACTCATAGGTTCATTTTAGCATAGGTTTTTAAAATATTTATAGCCAATGTTCAGGTAGGAGCGTATCTAGTTTTGCGGTCTGGTTTTTAGGTAAATGCACAATAGTGTTTTTATTCTCTGGGTTTATTTGAAGCATTAATTCTCTACATCTACCGCAAGGAGATATTACAGAATTTTCTCTACTTTCTTTGACTGCAAGAATTTCTTTTATATGTGATTCTCCATTTTTTAACATTTCTGCGATTGCTGAATGTTCGGCACAAAATCCAAGACCACAAACTACCTCGATGCAAATGCCTGTGTAAATTTTTCCGCTTTCAGTTACAAGAGCCGCACTAACCCCTCCACAATTTGCATATTTAGATAGTTTTCTAGAAGCACTTATTTTTGCCGCCTCTGCGTATAATTTATCGAAGTTCATGTTTTAATTTTAGCATAGGTTTTGAGGAAGTTAAGGGGTCGAGACTTCGAGTATGTTTAAACTTTAATTTGGAAATATTTTTGTAATTTCCTAAATCGTAGCCTCTATACCTTGTCTATTCTCAAATCGCAAAGAATAAAAATCCTCTCCATTTAAATATGCTGGCAATTTTTCATTTTTAGTTAAATAGAATCCTTTACTTTCAAACCATTTTCTAACTCTTGCATTCATTAAAAGTGCGTAAGATGTACTTGCTCTTGCTTCTGCTTCAATTGGTACTCCATATGCAGAAGCCACGTCAAGAACTCTCTCCATCATTTTGCGAGCAATTGCTGAACCTCTAAATTTTGGCAAGACAACCATGTCATATATATGAGCAACTCGTTCACCACTTTTTGTTTCTGATTCCTCAGGTAGTAATAAAAGATAGCCAGCTGGTTCTGATCCTTGGCGAACCACAAAACTTGAAGCAGCCCCAGGCACTTCTAGTTCTCTTTGTTTTTCTAGTATATCTAAAATATGCGCCTTACCTTGTACCATCCCTTCGGGGTATGCTTCCGCTTCCATTTTTGCGATGAGTTCAGCGTCTCTTTCAGAAAGATTTGCGAATGTTGTCACCCGATCCATTGACTCAACTCCGCGAAGTTTTGGAAGGTCGTAAATATGTGAACCAGTAGCATCAGACCAAGTAAGTTGAGTTTTTGCTCGATATTTATTTGTTTCTAATTTTCCACCAGGTGGAATCAAATCAGAATAACCTGTTCCAACCTTTACTGGTGTGCTTGTGTATTCTGTCCAAAATGTTTGATACACATTAGCTAGTAGTGGTGAAAGATTTTTATAATTATTCGCAACTTCTATATTATCTAGTACGACAACGTCTTCTCTATTTTCTCGATTAATTGAATCCACTACTACTGATTGAGCAATAATTCTTCCGTTATATTTTACTGTAAAGTATTGAGTAGAGCGATTAAACATATAATCATCATTTTTTGGATCTCCGAATGGCATACAGCAGTCAGTATAATTTCCACACACCCATCCCTCTGGGTCGGATTTGTCATGAATTCGTGCCTCCACAATTGGTCCAACATTTACTTCTTGCTCACGCAATAAACGAATAACCTCTTCTTCTAAATCTGTCGGCACAGAATCAAGTAAATCAAGTGTAGTCATTTTCTTTTCGCCAACCTCTCTTCCTTTTACTAGTTGATTAAGGGTGTGAAATAATCCTTTTGCATCTCTAGCTGTACCTCTTATTTTTTGTTTCTGCGATCCTAGTCCTTCACGCAATGCCTCAGTAAGTGCTCTTCCAGCAAAAATTCTCGAATGTGGTTTGAATGGTTGTGTTTTGTCTAATTTACCCTCAATCAAATCTTTAAAATCACTTCTTTTACGTATAGATTCAAGCGCCACCAAGTTAAACCCAGGAGCAGAAGTAATTTCCAATAATTCTGGTGGAAACTCTGAAAGGTCAATATTGGACTCAATCCCTAAAACACGTTTCTTGAGTTCTCGCAATGATTGTACGGGACCATTTGTGGCTTGAAGGGGGTCGCGTTCTTTACTATATCTTGGTAATAAGTTAATGAACTCTTGATTATCATCCATCGTCTCAATGCTCAAGAGAATAGATCTTGCATCTCCGGACTCTAGTTTTTGTATATTTGGACTCCAAAGAAGCACGTCGTGCCAATTGGCCATACGTCCATCTGTTCCACGAGTTGCATTGAATCGTAATAGGTAATTTTGCATTACGCTTCCTCCCACATGCTCTGCCGCACTTTTATACCATCTCCGAACTTCTTCTGTTTGTGTTCCTAAGCAAATCCGGAAATCCAAATCAGCTTTTCTTGTTGGTGCTTCTTTTAAAATATCATCCCATTCTTTACCTTCCTCACTAGCTCTCCACGCAGCATATTTTGAGAGACCATTTGGATCAAGTAGAACATAATCACTAGCATATTCATAATAAAGATTTGCTTCTTCTGGTGAAACTGCTTTGTGCCAATCTGCTGGCCAATCTTCCATGGCAAATTCAAGATCATTTGTTGCTTTTCCAGCAATTAAACCTTCTAAATATCGTTGTTTGTCGATAGCAAGACCTACACCCCGAAGATCGTGACCTTGTTCTAAAGCTTTAATAATGAGACCAAGTGTTGCGGGTTTTGTTTGTTCCGGCTGTTGATTTCCATATCCAAACGGATTTTCATTATCATCTATCAACAACAGAGCAATAATAAGATTTTTATCTTTCTCTAAATATTTATTTAAAGATTCTTCTGATATATCTATTTTTGTTAAATCATATTTATCCCAACTTACATAAGAATCATCTTTGTAAAAACGATCTTCTTCGTTTCTGTTAGGTTTGTGCATCGAAACTTGTTTGGCTATATAATACATCCGTTTACCTATACGGAATTGTTCCCTCGCACCTCTTGTTCCTAAGAGTTCAAGCCAATCCTTGTTTTCTGCTTTTAAGCCAAGTTTTGCAGCTGCTTGCTGAATTTGATCCTTATTTCTTCCTTCTAAATATCGCCACAATCCGGAACGGTCTAGTGCATTTGCATGATGAAGTTGTTTTTTGAATTGAGCTGGCTCAATTTTAGAAAAGTCGTACTTCATAGATTTGAGCCAAGCAAAACCAGTCATTTGCTCTGATACAGTTCTCTCGTCTGTATCTAAAACTAGTTCTGCTTGTTCTGCTCCAATAAGTTTAATGAAATCGTAAACTTGGTAATCTGGGTAGAAGAAAGGACTACCACGTCCTCTTTTTAAACGAGCACGTTCAAATAATTCCCTTACTTTTGGATCCTTTTCTACTTCTATTGCTCGTCTAACAAGAACGTCTTTTACTCCTGAACGTGCTTCAGAAATAACTGACCCCCTATTAAGATTTCCACCTACGCCGTTAATTACAGGTTTTTGATAAAAATCAGAGTACATGAAATTAAATGAGGCACCCGCTCTTTCTTGTTCTGTCGGTTCGCGAAGTAACTGATCTAATCTTGATGCATTTTTATCAAAGGATTGGTAATCTTCTTCAGGGTCATTTCCCGTAAAGCCATATTTCCTTGCAATTTTATCAAAATTAAAATGGAGATGATCTCGAACTTTACGGACAGGAATTGCTCCAAGTATCAATTCTTTATCTTTGGGATTTTTAGTAAAACGACGAGTAAGATTTTGCGCCAATTGCTCAAGCGCTGGTCTTTCTACTTCTTCGTGCCACTCACGATCGCTACGATAACCAGTTTGTCCGTCTTCGGCTACTTTGTCTTTAACTTCTGCAAGTAGTTTTTGATAAATAACTGAAAATTCTTTCTCGGTTGCAGAAGCAAGATTTTCTGCGATTCTTTCTATTTGCTGTTTTGCAGACTCAACAAAAGAATTGGCGTTGGTGATATTTCCGTCATCCATTTTCTTCTCCTCTTCGTTCCAACCTCTCATGCCAAAATCATTTGTACAAAGATAACGATTTTTTGCTCTTAGATAGTATCTATGAGGCAGATGAGCACTAGACCGCGCCATATCTCTTTTTGAGTCTATTCTAATATTTTCTTTTGCATATGCGAGAGCGAATAAGTCACTTGAACTGACACCTTGTTGTGTGCCCTCAGTGTAATATTCATCAGTTTTTAAAATTGCTGGTTTGCCATTTTTTTCGCGAATATAGTAATTTGCTCCAAGTAGTCCTATGTCTTCGTTGGTTATACCAAGACGTTGTATCAGTTCTGAATAATCTGGATAACCTGAATAGTCTGAATAATGTTGACGCTCAGCTGCGGAAAGCATGTCGGGTAATAATACGTCTAAATTTTTACCGACAAAATCCTCAATATCTTTTGCTACTTCCTCACGTCTTAATGGCTGTTCTGCTGTTTCAATATCAAAAGTATCAGCAAGTTCAGGATGTATTCCTTCTTTGCTTACGGGTATAGCTAAATGCTCAGCTATACCTTCATTAATTTCACGTCTTATTTTTCTCTTTTTTAATTGATCTGGTCCACCCTTGGTAAAGCTTTCGCGCATATGTTTATTTTAGCATAGGTTTTTAGGAAGTTAAATACTCTCAACCCCGAACTCACCGAAGTCGATAAGCCACAATGATTAAAATTAAGTAGTTCATATTACGGACAATTCAAAGCCTTCTTGTACCCCGCTTTCACCGCCTCTTCTTCCGAACAAAAATATTCTTCTCCACGTGCCGGATCGATTTTCACTTGATCATAACTCAAACATCCATCTACAAAATAAGTTTTCGTAGAACCACCAGCCGCGATATTTCCCTTGACGGCGCATTCGGCGCTTTTGGCTGGAACATCATTTTGGCTTCGCTCGGTTGTCTTATAATCACATTCATCACCCCACATGCCAAGTCCTTTTTTTATCGCTTCGTCCCGTTTTGCTACCAGAGTTCTAAAATACAACAAATTTTTTGTATTGCTGACCGGCACCGCATACCCGCCTGCCACCATGTATTCACTCACCAATACATTGTCCTTCACCGTAGAGGCATTAGG
>CAYYKS010000029.1:0-6709 GCA_964469255.1 uncultured Candidatus Saccharibacteria bacterium
TTCTTTTTCATTTTAGTGAAATTAGTATACAGTACGGAATTTGATATGTAAAGAGCAAAACTATGATTTCTCCTTTAAATACAAACTTAGGAACTTATTCTTGAATTCGTGAAAATTTCCATCAAGTATGGACTGCCGAATATTTTTTACCAGGTTCACTATAAAATATAAATTGTGGATGGAGGCCAAAGTTCCAGCGAGCATTTCCTTGCCGTGGAATAGATGCGCTACATATGCGCGAGTGTAGTTCTGACAAGCGTAGCACCCGCAATCTTTATCTATCGGCGTAAAATCATTTCGGAATTGTTTGTTCATTATTATTATCTTTCCAGTACTCGTATATATAGTACCGTTTCGTCCGAGGCGAGTCGGGGCTACACAGTCGAAGAGGTCTACGCCATTTTCAATGCCCATAAACAAATCCTCTGGCTCCCCTATGCCGAGCAGGTGCCGAGGTTTTTCTTCGGGCAGTATTTCGTTCACCCACTTTACCGCGGTAGACATGTCTTCTTTGGCAAAACTTCCACCAATTCCGAAACCATCAAAGTCTAAACTCTTCATAAAAGTTGCCGATTCTTTCCTAAGTGCTTCTTCTCTCCCCCCTTGGACTATTCCAAAAAGTGATATCTTGCTTTCTGTGTTTAGCTTTTTATGTTCATCTAAACTCCTCTTGGCCCAGGAGTGGGTTCGCTCCAGAGCTTCAGTTTGATATTTCAAATCTTCGGCTGGACTAGTACATTCATCAAATGCAAAAATAATATCTGCGCCGAGGTTGTGCTGAATCTGGATTGATTTTTCTGGAGTGATGTAGTGGATCGAACCATCGAGGTGGGACTTGAAAGAAACTCCGTCCTGGCCGATCTTGGCGAGCCGTGGCGCATCACTATCATCAAAGCGTTCAGGAATCATGAGCGATGGGTCGGTGACTTTTAAAACTTTCGACATTTCCTTGCCATAGGCTGCACCCAAAGAAAAAACTTGGAATCCACCAGAGTCAGTCATAGTAGGGCCACTCCAATTCATAAATTTTCCTATTCCCCCAGCATCTCGAACAATTTCGTCCCCTGGCTGTAAAAATAAATGGTAAGTATTTCCAAGTACTACCTGAGTGCCTGCGTCACGAACCTGCTCCATATTCAAAGACTTCACCGTGGCCTTGGTACCCACGGCTACGAATGCCGGAGTCAGAATTTCCCCATGCGGAGTTGTTAGAACTCCCACACGCCCTAAAGTATTCTCTAATTTTTTCTCAATTTTAAATTCCATTTATTTTTCAATTTGTACAAACTTGAGCTCACCTATATTTATGGGGCTCACCAACAATGCCTTCTTGAAAGAATCCCGCGGGTCAGAAATAATATCAGCCACCGTAGCTACCGCATATGGAGTAAGTCCTGGAAGAGTGGCTTGCTCGCCTGCCTCCAATATAAAATCTCTGGGTAAAACCAATTCAAAATCTCCCCCGCCACGACCGACGAGATCAAAAAGAGTGTCTCTCATATTTACTGAAGTAATTTCGCCTGATGTAGAAAAAAGAATTACTTTAGCAGTCTTTGAGAAAGTAGAATCTACTCGGCCAATAGGCACATTGCCTAATGCAAAAACTCGAGCCCCTGTCACTACTCCATGGGCTTCGCCAGCATCAATAATGATAGTGTCATATGGATTCGAAACATCTCTACCTAAAATGGCTGCCACGGTCATCGGAACTTCTTCTTTTTTCCTTCCCAAAATTTCTTTCAAACTTTCATTCTCAGCTGCCAAGGCATTATAATTTGCCATACGAGCCTCGGCTTCGATCTTCGTCTGCTCTAGATCCTCGATATGTTTAGTCAAAGAATTTTTGGAAGAAAAATATGCTGCTAACTCTCCAAACTTGGTAACAGTGCCATTCTTTAAAACTAAAAAAGGGCGGAACACAGTAGTAGATGCATAAGACAATCCATGAAAAATTCCAGTCCTAAAATAAAACAAAATCAAAAAAATTACAGCCACCAAAAAAGCTGTCTTGTACTTTTTTCTTTTGTGTTCTCTATCTAGGAGGTAACTCATGCTGATTACCGATTAAAATTTCTTTGTATCCATCGAGGTTATCCAGTATTACCCCAGTTCCCCGGGCTACTGCTGAAAGCGGATCCTCCACTACATAAATAGGTATTTTCAAAACACTTTGCAAAAGCTGATCGAGCCCCACAATCAAAGCCCCACCACCAGAAAGGGTGATACCGCGTTGCATGATATCAGACAAGATTTCAGGCGGAGTAGTTTCGAGCATGTCCCGCACTCCACTCACGAGCTCGCGAATAGACACAGCCATAGCCTCACGGATATCCGAATCAGTCACTATCACTTCGCGAGGTAATCCTGTTAGCAAATCTCTTCCTTGAACTTGAGTTTCCATGTACTCGCCTTGGATCACAGATCCGATAGCTATCTTTACTGCTTCTGCTGTTCGCTCACCTATGAGTATTTTAAATTCGTCGCGCATATAGGTAGAGATGTCGTTGTTCAACCGGTCTCCAGCGATTTTTAAATTTTTAGATTTTACAATTCCCCCGAGTGATATGACCGCAATGTCAGTAGTGCCTCCACCTATGTCTATAATCATCGAACCTACTGGGTCCTTGATAGGCAGGCGCACTCCGACTGCGGCCGCCATTGGTTCCTCCACTAGGTAAACTTCACGCGCACCAGCCGAACGTGCAGCATCATATACTGCTCGGCTCTCGACGTTTGTAATGCCGGACGGAACACCTACTACCACCCGAGGTCGCGCAAATTTTTTAGACATCTTGTCGGCCTTAGTTATCAAATATGAAAGCATTTCTTCAGTAACTTCGAAATCCGAAATCACCCCGTCTACAAGGGGTCGGATAGCTTTGATGTGTCCTGGAGTTCGTCCAAGCATTTCCTTGGCTTTCATTCCAACGGCCAGAATCTGATTCGTCTTCATATTCACCGCCACCACCGAAGGCTCATTGATGACGATACCGTGACCTTTCAAATACACCAAGGTATTTGAAGTACCAAGGTCTATACCGATGTCATTTGACATTAATTTGTAAAATTTCTCAAACATTCTGAATTGGGTTTTAGTTTTTAGCCCTTAGTAAATTAATCAATTCTTCGACTGAAACAATTTTCCCTTTTTCTTCTATTCTTTTTTTGAGCTCTACTCCGCCTTCTTTCATACTGCGTGCTGATACCACTCCTCGATATGGCATACCAAGCAGGTCCGCATCGGCAAACTTTTCTCCAGGAGTTACTTCACTGCGATCATCAAACAATACTTCTACTCCAGCATCAGTCAAAGCTTTAAAAGTTTTTTCTGCTTCCTCTCGCACAGCCACATCTTCACCGAGCACCAATAAATGTACAGCAAATGGAGCGATAGCTTCTGGCCAAATAATTCCCTTATCGTCAGACAATACTTCTACCACTGTACCCATCAATCTACCAAGACCTATCCCATAGCTTCCCATTACAACTAGTTTATCTTCTCCGTTTTCGTTTTTATAAGTAAGATTAAATGGTTCTGAAAATCTCGTTCCTAGTGAAAAGATATTTCCTACTTCAATAGCCTTATGTTCAGACAATTTACTTTTATCATCAAATCCTAACTCTTTTAGAGTCTCTAAGGTTTCCATATCTACTACTTCCTTGTTTACAGCAATGTTTTTTTCATCATTCAAAAAAATAGTATCTTCCCCAGCAGAAGTTAGAGTCTGAAATTCATGTGAGTATTTAGAAAATACTCCACCAGAAGCAAATGTAACGTATGTAAGGTGTCCAATACCAACTTTCTGGAAAATATTTTTATAAGCTTGTTTAGCTTTTTCGTAAAACTCAGCATGTTCTACTTCATCTTTTGAGAACGAATACAAAGCTTTCCAGTAAAACTCCTTGCCCCTTAAAATTCCAGACTTACTTCTTGTTTCATTTCTAAAAATATTTTTAAAATCATACGGGTAAATAGGTAAATCTTTATATGAACTCACGTATTGCTTCATAATACTTGCATAAGCTTCTTCATTAGTAAAAGACAAACCTACTTCTCCACCATTTTTCATATCTGCCTTAAACCAATTGTCTACCACGCTATCATCCCATCTGTTGGATTTTTCCCAGACTTCTTTGTTTTGGAATACAGATGTTCGCATTTCTGTACCATCAATTTTATTCATCTCGTCACGAATGATGTCCTCAATTTTTTTTAGAACCATAAGTCCTAATGGTAAGTAGCTGTAAACCCCAGCCATTTCCTTGTGTATATACCCTGCCTTGATTAGAAGCTCAGCGTTCTTTGACACCTCGTCTGCAGGTGCTTCTTTTCGAGTTTTAGTAAAAAGCTTTGATTGCCTCATGCTTGTAGTCATAAGGTCATCTTAGCGTAAATATCCCCTTTGGTCAAAGTATGCTAAATATAAAGGTCTGGGTTGCAAACAGCTCGGCTTTCTGGTAGAATGACTCTCATGCAAAAAGTAGAAAACGATACAATAGTAGAGAAAATGTTCAAGGCCGGAGCACACTACGGTTATTCAAAAACACGAAGACACCCTTCTGTTTCCCCTTACATTCACACTACAAAAAACAAAGGCGATATCATCGACCTTGAAAAAACAAGCGAGATGCTAGCAAAAGCTACCGAATATGTTAAAACTCTCGGAGCTTCTGACAAAGTGATCCTATTTGTAGGCACCAAACCTGAAGCCAAGGTATCTGTTCGCAATGTAGCCGAATCCCTAAATATGCCTTATGTTACCGAACGCTGGATCGGAGGAACTGTCAGCAACTTTACAGAAATCAAAAAGAGAATCACTGAACTAGAAAACTACCGCAAGGATACAACTACAGGAGGACTAGACAAGTATACAAAGAAGGAACGAGTAGTTCTTTCCAAGAAAATGGAAAAGCTAGCACGTTATTATTCTGGTCTCGTAGGACTTAAAAAGGCACCTGACGCTATATTTATCGTAGACGGTAAGGCAGAACATATTGCTTTGACTGAAGCTTCCAAAGGAAACATTACTGTCATTTCCCTTTTAAACTCTGACTCAAACATTAAAAACGTGGACTACCCGATAGTTGCCAACGATGCTTCTATACCGTCTATCAAATTCTTTACTGAAGCTATCGCAAATGCATATCGCGCAGGTGTGGCTCTACAAGTAGCTCCAGCTAAAAAATAAAATAAATAATTATGTCATCAACAATCACAACCGAGTTAGTGAAGGAACTTAGGGATGCTACTGGCATTTCTGTTATGCAATGTCGTAAGGCCTTGGAAGAAGCCAACGGCGACATGAAGACCGCAATGGCTATTTTAAAGAAGAATAGTTCTAGTATCGCGGCAAAAAAAGTAGACCGTGAGGCAAAAGACGGTGCAGTAATGATCGCCTCTAACAACTCAAAAAGTATCATCGTACCCTTAAACTGTGAGACTGATTTCGTGTCACGAAACGAGGACTTCACAAACCTACTTTCTACTCTAGGTCAAAAGGCTATAACTGATGGCGTAGAAGCTATGAAGGCGGGTGCCAAAGAAATGATCGACCCTATAATCCAAAAGACAGGTGAAAATATCCAGCTGGGCGAAGTTACAGAAGTTAATGGAGAAGTACTTGGAAACTATGTACACAATAATAAAACTGCAGTAGTAGTAAGCCTAGAAGGCGGAGACAAGGATCTAGCGCGAGACATTGCTATGCACATCACTGCGATGAAGCCAGAATATATGCATGATGGCGAGGTAGACGAAGAAGCACGAAAGATGATGACTGAAATATTCACCAAAGAAGTAGCCTCTATCGATAAACCAGAAGATATCAAAAAGAAAATGCTTGATGGAAAGATCAATACTTACTTCAAGGAAAAAACCCTGACTCACCAACCGTTCATCAAGGATGGAGACATGACAGTAGGAGGTTTGCTTGATAAAGCAAAAGCAAAGATAAAAGAAGTGAAGCGTTACTCGATTTAATTTCTAAAGATAAATCATATGTATACACTACTAACATTATTTTTCATATCACTATCCTGCATCATCCTTATGCTTGGACGAAAAGTAATGTTAGTCCGAGAGGGCTATATCGTTGTAGAAGAAAGCATCCCCCACCCTTTTATTCCAGATATAAATAAAGTTAAATATCTAACTTTCAAGGGGTTAAAGAAGCTTTTATACACAGTGACATTCCTAATAATACAGGCTTATGTAAAGGCTATCAATTTTGCAAAGAAAGTCTGGAATACTGTAAAAATCCGATTCCAAGAAATGACCCGAGAAAAACACATCGACAGCCTGTCCTCTGGTAAAGAATCCAACAAATTCCTCCGAGTCATCACTGATTATAAGAAAAAGATAACGGTGATGAAAAACAGGATTGACGCGAGTGAAAAAAAAGAGTAAGTTTGCCCGCCTGCATCAGCTATGCTGAAAGCATTGCGGGCAGGTATAGTGTTATAAAATATAATAAGCTTTATATAGGATTTTCTTCTAATCTTAAGAAGCGTTTGGAAGAACACAATAAAGGACTAGTGAGAGCAACAAGTACTAGATTTCCTTTTAAATTAGTGTATTATGAAGCTTGTTGTGATAAGGAAAAGGCAGTAGCAAGAGAAAAGACTTTAAAAACAGGGTTCGGTAGAAGTTATTTAAAAAAGCGAATATAAAATAAATGCCGGAATAGCTCAGTTGGTAGAGCAACGCTTT
>CAYYKS010000030.1:0-6567 GCA_964469255.1 uncultured Candidatus Saccharibacteria bacterium
TACCTTGACATTTCAGCACAAATATGCTGATATGAAGAGGATACGTAGTTATTTAATAATAAAATAGTTTTCTTTTGGACGAGGCAGATAGTGTTTATTTATATGAACATTTTCTCTCTCGTCCAAATTTGAAAACCCCCACGAGGCTGTATGCCTCTCACCCTAACAGGAGTCAATCATGAAAAAGTCCATCGTTCTCGCTCTCGCGTTGTTGTTCGCGTTCTCCGGTATCGTCAATGCCCAAGACCAGAATCCGATCACTGAAGTACTGACCCCGATGAAGCCGACCGTCGCCCCCAACACCTCGGTCGCTCAAAAGGTAGCCAACTTGCGAAAGCAACTAGAAGACACGGATAGGAAACGAGAGGAAAGCGCCACCCACATGTTGGCACTCGAGGACTTAATCCTGGCTCGCCCCAACAATGATGACGTGAAGGTCATCGTCGACAGAGCCATCGACTCCTTGAAAGGGGAGCTGAAGGTGTCTGGGTCTGCCGAGGCTCGACTCGAAGCTTTGGAAAAAAAATACCAAGCCCTGGAAAAAGCCTACGAAGAAGAAAAGGCGATATCACGACGAGCCTTCTTTATCTTGGCCGAGGAAACCGAGTACCTCAGCAAGCGAAAGATGCGGACCGGGTTGCTTAACCTTGGACCGCGCGAACAACTGAGCTACGTCACCGCCGGAAGGATTGCCGAACTTCGGAAATCCTTGAACGATACGGTGACGTCCACGCTCGCTTCGAAAAAACCCCCCGAGACGGATGTGCAAGTCGCGCTCCGACCTCAGTAGACGTAGACATCCTCGCGATTTTCGGATCGCGACCATCGGTTGTGGGACCATTCAAACCCTCAAGGCCGGAAACTCTCAAGTTTCCGGCCTTTTTAAATTGCCATAACATGGCTTGACATTTATGTCAAAACATGATATGATACCGAGATATTTCGTTATTTAACAACACAATAATGTTTATTTTTGGACGAGGCAGATAGTGCTTATTTCTCTAAGCATTGCCCGCCTCGCCCAATTTTTCGTCTTTCACCAACCCCTGGGTAACCAATCCCGCAACTAGGAGACACACCACCAATGAAGAACCTGACCTCTGCCGTTCTCGCCGTTGTGATGTTGGTCCTGGCGACTTTCGCCAGCGCCCAGCCGTCATGGGTGAAGAAGACCAAGGCCGTTTCTGCGCCTGAAGCTTCGACCACGCCCACTCCGCCTTCGCCCTCTGCGACCCCGGTCGTCGAGGATGAGGAGAGCGCCGCGGAAGCGACGCCTTCGCCGACGCCCGTCACCCCCGAAGACATCCTGAACGAGGTGAAGGGACTCGGATCCAAGATGGGCAACTTTTCAAAGCTCGAGGAGGAGCTCAGAAACGCAAGATTCGTTCTCAAAGACAAAGAAGCCGAGCTCGAAAACACCCAAGCTGAGCTTAAGCAGGCGAAAGCCGAGATGGGCCTCAGCTGGTCTGCGGTCGCAGGTATCGCGCTCTTCTTCTTCGTCCTAGGCGCGTTTAGGCCGTGGGGGTTGTTCAAGAAAGCTACCGTCGTCTTGCTTGCTCTTGGGCTCACCGCCCAGGCTCAGGCTGCGACCGCTTCGCAGAAGTGCGAGCCCGTCATCGTCAGTGATGGTATCGTCGCCATGGGCGGAGATACCAGCACAGAGAAGATTCGTACCAACGCGGCCTGCGGGAAAATCACCGAAGTCGTGATGGACGAGTCTCAACTCAAGGTGACGAAGTTCGTGGTGGAGGGAAACCTCATCACCATCGACGTCGTCGCCACCGCCACCGAAGAAGGTGGGGTCGGCTTCATCCTCAAGAACGTAAAAGGGGAGGAGCTGGAGTCGGGGAAAGCGTACTTCCTGATTCTGAGTGGACCGCATTTCGACGCATTGAATCGCGCCGAAGGTCGGTCCAAAGCAGCGAATGCCAAAACCTCGAAGGAGGTGGCGGCGTTCAAAGCCGAGACGAATCAGAACCTCGCGCGACTCAACACCCGAGTCGATGCCGTCGCCATGATGGCCGTCACTGAGGCTCAGGTTAAGACCTGGATTGCGGAAGGCCTCAAGCCCATGCAAGAACAGGTCAAAACGGCTGCCGAAATCAGCCTTGCCAATCACGACCAGCTTCTGGATGTTGACGCTCAGCTTCTGGGTGTCAACGAACGCCAGGTGGCTCTTGGAAGGAAAAAGGTGGGAGGTTTCCTGGGTATTGGCAAAAAGCCCCTCGACAAGGAAATCGCCGACGCGGCGGAAGAAGCCGCCGCCAAAATCAAAGAAGCCAGAAAGAAGTAAACGCCACCCCGACGTTTCAATCGTGGGTAACCGGGAGGTAGACCTGATCATCTACTAAAGAAAAAGCCAGCACACGTACCGAAAGGAGGAACGCGCTGGTTTTTTTAATTTCTACTAATAAAATTCGCATTAAATTTTATACGATATATAATATAGAGCATGAAAGAATTAGTGAGCACAGAAACAAAACCAATCTCACGAAGACAGTTTTACAAAAAACCAAAAGCAGAAAAAGGCAGTAAGGCTTTTGATAGCACCAAAACTCAGCCAATATCCGTAGGGAATTTAAGACAAGAAATCAAAAAACTTTCCCCTGAAGAGCAACAGAAAAAAGATGCTAAAGATGCTTTAGAAGAAGCGTTACCTGGGTTGCTAGAACTAACAGAAGAAAATAAGTTAGAGAAAATTTTCCCATCCTTGTTCAAACGCATTCAGAAAATAATTTCTGAAGAAAAAGGCGAACTAAATAGCCAAGAAAGAAAATATAAAAAATCTAAAATTAGAAAGGATAGGGAATCAGTCATTTGGGTGCAACAAAAAAAGGGGTTATTAGAAGCAAGCCCAATAAAATATTTTGAAGAAAAAGTAAGGGAGAGTGAGGAAGATTTTAATTATTTAAGCAGTGAAGATTATTCTGGCTCAGAAGAAGAACGAGAAAAAAAGAAAGATGAAACAACGAGAATGATTGTACAGTTTAAAGACGTAATAGAAGCTTTAGAGAAAAAACTTAAACCACAATCTACTGATAATCCATCAGCTAACTTGCCTCCGGTAGAAGCTGAAAATGTAGGGCCAGTAGAGCAAACACCAACTCCTGATATCGCGACACCTGAAATTCATGCAGAAGCAGTAGTAGCTGAACCTGCAAAAGAAAAAATTCCTGATATCGAATTCACTCCAGGATTTGTAAAAGATATTTTAACTAATGCTAAATCAAAAATACCTATCCAAGATTTGAGTATAAATAAAGAATACTTTGAAGAGGTATCAGGGACAGGTAACAAGACAATAGATAGATTTTGGTTAGTAAATGGAAATCAAGTTATTCCCGATTTAACACCCATGCTTAATCCTGATAGATTAAGGAGTATTTGTGGGCACTATTTTAATATAGTTGGTAATCATACAGGCGGGGATCTTTTCATACATCAGCCAGCCATAGTTAAAAACATCGAGGGTGGGTTTAAACTTATTCAAAAAGGTATCGTTAGTGCGGATACTTATAAGGCCGTTAAAAAAGCGCCTGAAACTAAAGTCGAAAAAAATCCCGTGGTTGAAACACCGACCCCGGAACCAGAGGTTGCAAGTCCTGTAGTTCTGCCAACACCTGAAATTCCTGCAGAAGTAGTAGAGCCTGCTCCAGATACTCAGGCAGCAGAAAAAGAAGCGCGAATAAAAAGGATAGAGGCTTTGAAACAAAAAGAGCAGGAACTTGAAGAAACTCTAAGGTTATTGATGGAGCAAGTAGAAGCTTTGCCAGATGATGAAATAGAGGAAACTAAATCAGTAGAAGTACTAGAGCTAGAGAGGGTAATAGCAGAACTTCAAACTTCTATAGAAAAAAAGAGAAAAGAAAAAGAAAGCACCTGGGGCATAAGAAAATTTAAACACAATCGCCTAGAAAGTGAAATAAAAACCCTACAAGAAAAATTGGCTATGAAAAATGAAATTTTAAGTGGTTACTTATTACGAGAAAAAGAAAAAGCGCAGAGAAAACTTGTAGGTCGTAATTCAAAAAAATAATCAATAAATTTTATGCCAGAAAAACTAACAAGAGAAGAATTATTAGAACAAATAAAAAAAGCCCAAACTGGATTGGCTGAAGTTAGAAGCGAGCTTCAAGCTGAAGAATCTGCCTTGAATCCACAGCCTGGATTCGTAGCATCTGCTAATATTTCTCCGGTAGAGCAACAAGAAGAAGCAGGCATAAAAAAAGAAATCGAAAACTTACCAAAAGAAGACAAGGAAAAACTGGGTGGAGGACTCGCGACCATAGGCTACAGACTTGAGAAAAACAAAAATGATATTTTTGCAGGATTTTTCAATTATATATCCAGTAAATTACCAAAAGGTTCTTCCGTTTCTGATTTTGCATCCGAGCTTAAGGAAACTTTTGTTAGAGATTCTAAAACCGCCGAAGAAAAAATAAAAGACGTAATAAGCGGAAAAGACAAGCATAGATTTGGTAACGCAGCAACGCTGACCGGAAACATAGTCAAATACGGTAGAGTATTGGCTGACGGGGCAATGGCAACAAAAGCTGGAGTAGCTGTAATGGAAAAACTAGGTCTTGCTACGGTTTTTGCTCCCCGAAGGTACGTAATGATGATAGCTATGGCCACAGCTCGAATAGGTGAAGCTGGTAAAGAGACACGCCTTAAAAACAGCGAGTTGAAAGAAAAAGTTCGAATTGGGAGAACAATAAACTGGACCGGGGATATCCAAGAAACATTGACTGACAAAGACAAAGCAGATGTCGACCGGGCATTTGATGAAGCTATATCTATATATGAGAAAGCTGGGGGAACATGGACTCAAGAAGAATCAGCAAACGGCGGAGGTAGTGGTGATCTTTCTGCAGAATCTCTAAAGGAAACTTATCTGCGTGAAATGCCTAAAAGTATTTTGAAGAAAATCCAAGACCCAAGCTTGGCGAAAAGTCTGATGCAAAAAGTTTTCCAAAAACAAATTGAAGCTTCTTTTTGGATTTTAAATAAAAGGGTGGAATTGATTCACGCTAAAAATAGCGTACGAACAAAACTAGGATTCGAAGAATCCGATGTAAAAGCGAAGGAGTTAGCTCTATTTAATTCTTACAAAAAAGATCTAAGTGAATATGAACGCATGATTGAAGATGCGGGTACGATAGACTTTTGGGCCATGATGGGAAAAAATTTGGAAAAAGGATCTAAGGGTGTAGTTATAGGTATGACCATAGACACACTAATTAAATCTTTAAGTCACGGATATGAGCTGATGCGAGGACATGGTGGAGATGCGGGACAAGCAACAGCAATAAAACCTACTCAAGCTGCAGCACAACCCACACCAACCCCATCGTCACCCGAAGTAGAAACTACAACAACCACAGAGTCACCAAAGACGGCAATAAAAACAGAAGATTCTCCAGCTCCACAAGGGAAAACTGAAGCAACAGAAACAAGAGTAGACACCATAGCCACCCCAAAAGCTCCAGATGTCCAAAAAGTGGAAATAACTTTTGATAAAGGTAAGGGTGGCTTGCAAGGAATTTTAGATTTAAAGGAAAAGTTAAAAGCAGAATACCCAGATCTTTCAAAGGCACCAGCGGGAGTTCAGAAATTTATAGAAGGAGATTTTGTGGAGCAAGCCAAGAGTAAGGGATTAAAATTCTTGAGTGAAGATGGTAAATCCAGTTTAAAAATATTCGAGGGTGCAACATTAAAATTGGACGCCGAAGGGAATCCTGTTTTTACTAATTTAGGATCAAATGATGAAGTATATATTGCAAACAAAGTAGAAGCAGTGAAGCCAGGTGAGTTTGTCGGACCGCCAGAACCCGAAAAGGTCACACCTGAACCAGCACCAGTAGCTGCTGATACTGAAACACCCAATAAAACCCTAGAAAATAATCCAAAAGCAGAAGCACTAAAAAAGCTAGGTTATTCAGGTGATCCGAAAGACATAGTAGCAGTAAATAGATTTTTAAAAGACGATTTTTTTGCATCACATGATATAGAGAGACCCCTTTCAACACCAGAAAGTTTGCAAGACGCTGCAGATACTGCAGTGGAAACTATTAGACAAAACAGACAAAATGTTTTAGATCAGTACCCAGTACAGCCAGAAATATCTGATGCTGGTCGTCATATCGAACCCCTAGAACATTTCTTTGGTTACACAAAAGGAGTTGCTGGTAATCCGTTAAACCTTTCAGACAAAACATTGGAGGCTGTCGATGAAACATATTCAAGAAATATAGCTAAGTTTTTTGAAGATCCAAATGTTGGATGGACTCGTATAAAAATGTTACCAGCTCATAATGTTCTAAAATATAATGGCCCTTTCGCTTACAAAGGATTTACGTTTGATCAAAAAGATGCCGGACCAGTATCTCAATACTTGCGTAAACTGGTGGAAGTGACTGGTCTAAAGCCAAAAAATAGTTGGTTCTTCGGAAGAGAAAGCGTACAGCACTACATGGCTCGCGCACTGCAAAAGGCTGCAGACAAGGGCTACCTAGAAAAACTCAAATAAAATAAACCGAAATCAGAATGTGCTATATTAGCTAGGTG
>CAYYKS010000031.1:0-6249 GCA_964469255.1 uncultured Candidatus Saccharibacteria bacterium
TTGCCACGATGACAGCAGATACAACCCGCAAAATTAAATTCAGTCCAGTAGATATCGAGGCTCGCGCAAAGCTTGATTTTCGTGCTGGAGACACTATCCGTGTTTGGTCAAAGATTAAGGACGAAAAGGGTAAATTCCGATCCCAGGCTTTTGAAGGTATGGTGCTTGCAAGAAAGCACGGCACTGAAGCTGGTGGTACTTATACTGTACGCCGAATAGCTTCTGGTGTTGGAGTAGAAAGAATCTTCCCTCTATATTCACCAATGGTGGATAAAATCGAAATCGTTAAACGAGCAAATGCTAGCCGTTCAAAGCTTTATTATGTTCGAACTAAGGCCGTGAAGGATGTTCGCAAGAGAATGCGTTCAACTGTAGTAAACGAAGAAGTTGAGGTTGCTGAAAAGGCAGAATAGTAGCTCCTGCCCGCAATGCTTAAAGCATAGCTTTTGCAGGCGGGAAATAATTTCTCATTTTGTTATATAATTCACTCACGCCCAGGTGTTGAAACTGGTAGACATTTATCCTTGAGGTGGATAAGCCCGCAAGGGCGTGGAGGTTCGAGTCCTCTCCTGGGCACCCGTAAAAATATATCCCGCATATGCGGGTATTTTTTATGGGCGAGAGGATGAGAAAGGCGGAGGCTGACGGGCCGAGCCGGGGTCGAGAAAATTTTTAGTAAAAAATTATTCGTGACCGAGTCCTCTCCTGGGCACAAAAATTTATTTAATTTGCTTTGTTTCTAATCATAAATTATACTTTGTCTACTTATGACATTTTTTGATGATTTTTCTGTGCGATTAATGATTTGTTTGCTCGGAGTGGCGGGGTTTTTTGTCGCCAAACATATTCGCAATCAAAAGAAAAAAGCCAAGCCTTTTGTTTGTATGGTGGGTTTTGATTGTCACGCGGTGGTGCACAGCGATTATTCTAAGATATTAGGAATTTCGGTGGAACTTTTGGGCATGGCTTACTATGCCTTTATCGCAGTAACGTATTTTTTACTTCTGTTTTATTCTAGTATGTTGCACGTAGTTTTTACGAGCCTAGTGGCGTTGTCTTCACTGCTGGCTTTTATTTTTTCTCTTTATTTGATTGCTGTTCAAATATTTATTTTAAAGAAAGGTTGCTCTTGGTGCTTTGTATCTGCGACTATATCAATTTTGATTTTCGCTCTAAGTGTGATTAAATAAAGCCTACATGGAGGCATTGGTGTAGCGGTAACACACGAGCTTGTGGAGCTCTTATCGAGGGTTCAACTCCCTCATGCCTCCCCATTAGTAAACAAATTTATTTGTTTACGTGAGGGTGTTGAAAGACTTTTCCTTACCCCGCAATGCGGGGTGGAAAAGTACCTGCCTACGTAGTAGGCAACTCCCTCATGCCTCCCATTAGTTTTTCTTTTCCAGATCTTGATCCATTTGATCAAGTTTCTTTTCTAGTCTAGATATTGTATGTTGCAAGCCTTGGATTTGTGCTTCTTCGGCTTCGATTTCGTCCGTAGCTTTCTCGGTGAGTTTTTTACCGCCCATGAGTCCAGAAATAATAAGTTTGTTTCCGACAAAGGAAGATACAAAAATTCCGGTGACAAGTAGAATAGAAGTGCCAATGGCAAGTGAGCCAAATCCAGTAATACTCAATTCATCTGCGGTATGCCAAACTCCTCGCCAGAACAGCACTATACCCACACCACCGATAAAGGCGTAAAAAATAGGGTAGTGACTGAGGTGCCCGCGCACTTTGTCTTCCAGCTTGTCGAAAAATTTCAGGATATCTTTAATCATGTATAGACATTATATAACAGTGGGCAAGCAATTTCCACGAGCTTGTTTAGGTGCTATACTTTGGGTATGACACATAATCACGTTTCATTTCTCAAATCCCTATTCGAAGAAAGGGGAAGCAGTCATCATAAGATTTATCATAGCTTGAAAGCCAAAGCCGATGCCAAGCGAACTCGTATGGAAAAGATGGCAGACATGATGACTTCTAAATTCGGCAGTAACACTTTTTTGTGGTTCAATGTAATCTTGTTTACTGTTTGGCTTCTTGTAAATACTGGTAAGATTTCCTTTCTAGCCCCTTTTGATCCGTTTCCATTTAACTTACTTACGAATGTGGTTTCACTCGAAGCTATAATTCTAGCTATATTTGTACTTATTTCTCAAAATCGCACAGCGAAGATAGATGACCTAAGGGAAGAAACTCACTTACAGCTCAGCGTTATTTCTGAGCTTGAAGTAACTAAGATCATGAAAATGCTAGCTTTACTTCTCGACAAGCAAGGTATAGATTTGTCGCAAGACCCAGAGCTTCAGCAGATGATCCGCCCAGTCAGTGAAGAAGAAATCGAAAGAAAACTGGAAAAGGAGATTCTGTAGATTAACCAATATGCGTAAAGTTTCAAAGAGCGTAGAAGATACGAGCGGAATAGCCAAATTATTTGCTGACCAGATTTTATTAAATGATAAATCTGGGGCATTTGTCGTTTGTTTGTCTGGAGATCTGGGCTCTGGTAAGACATCTTTTACCAAAGCATTTGCCAAACATCTCGGTGTAAAAGATACCATTGCCAGCCCCACTTTTATTCTTATGAAAAAATATGGTCTAAAAAATCAGAAGTATAAATTCCTGCTACATTTCGATGCTTATAATTTAAAGAATGAAAACGAATTATTAAATTTAGGATGGAAAGAAATTGTAAGCAACAAAGACAACCTGATTATTATTGAATGGCCCGAGATTGTAAAAGGTATTATCCCTGCGGATGCGCATTATATTTACCTATCGCATCAAGATGGTGATTCTAGAGTTTTGGAATTAAAATAATCATATGAATAAAAACCCTTGGGAAAATCAGGAATTAATATCTACTCTTTTGAATGACAAAGTAGCTGTGATGCCTACTGACACCATTTACGGAATGGTGTGCAGGGCGCTCTGTCCTGATGCAGTTAATCGTGTTTATGAAATTCGAAGTCGTGCGGGAGATAAGCCTTGTATAATTTTAATTGGAGACGTGAATGAACTTGATAGGTTTTCCATAGCTATTTCCGAAAAACAAAGAGAAGAGTTGTCAAAATATTGGGGAGATGCAGGGGGTCGGGGGGTCAGTGTGGTGCTAGATTGTTTGGACGATAAGTTTGTATATTTGCATCGAGGTACTAAGACTTTAGCTTTTCGGTTGCCTAAAATAAAAGAATTGAGAGATTTTCTTTCAAAAACTGGACCACTCATTGCTCCTTCGGCAAACATAGAAAAATTCCCAGCTAGTGAAAGTGTCGAAGACGCGCGTAAATATTTTGGAGATAAGGTGGATTTGTATGTAGATGCTGGACCTATCGTGAGCCTTGCGTCCCAGGTGATCCGATTGCATCCTGATGGAAGTGTGAATATACTACGTGAATAGCATGAAGATAGAACAAGATTACGATTTAACTAATTTAAATACTCTCCGCGTCAAAGCGCTGGCGAAATTCTTTGTGGAGATTCAAGACGAATCAGAACTCCCAAGTCTTTTGGCTTTGCCTGAGTTTAAAGATCATAATAAATTTATTTTAGGCGGAGGAAGCAATGTCCTGTTTACTAAAGATTTTGATGGGATTGTTGTTAAAATTTCTCTCAAAGGCAGGAAGATTGTAAAAGAAGACGATGAAAGTGTTTTACTCGAAGTGAGTGCAGGGGAAGACTGGCATGAGCTGGTAACCTATGCTGTCGATCAGAATTGGGGAGGCATAGAAAATTTGGCGTATATCCCTGGCACAGTAGGTGCAGCTCCAATACAAAATATCGCCGCATACGGAGAAAATTTTTCCGATGTATTTGAATCACTGACTGCATGGAATGTAGAAACAGGGGAGACGAAGATTTTTACAAAAGAAGAATGCGAGTTTCACTATCGCAATAGTATTTTTAAAAAAGAACTGAAAGGAAAATATATAATACTAAGCGTTCGGCTTAAGCTTTCCAAAAATCCGGAACTAGAAACCTCCTACTACCAAACGGGTATCACGCGTGACTCGATAAAGGAAGAACTTACAAAAGGTGGACAAGGTCCTTATACGATTCGTGATGTTTATGCGGCGGTAGTGAATATTCGAAAGAGAAAACTACCTGATCCAGTACTGATTCCTACAGCAGGAAGTTTTTTTCTTAATTCAATTGTGCCTCGGGCAAAGTATGAAGAATTAAAAAATAAATTTTCTGAACTTCAAGCATATCCGCCGGATCAGATGAGTGCATTTCTACCAAACGATCCTGCAATTCTCAAAGAAGAGTATGTAAAGATTGCTACAGGTAGGTTACTCCAAGAACTCGGCTGGCTCGGCAAATGGATAGGGAACGTCGGTGTCCATGATAGACATGCATTAGTACTCGTTACCAACGGTAAGGCTACTGGAGAAGAAGTTCTAAATTTTGCTAACCTAATACAAGATGATTATTTAAAAAACTTCGGCCTTAATCTTGAAATTGAGGTGAATTTGATACAGTAATAGATTAGTGTATAATGCGTCTATTACTAGTAGATATTACAAATAAACAAACAATTTTATGATTGAAATACCAAATCAATACGTCAAGAATTTGTACAGAGTGGCTTTAGTTTTTTTCGTTATTTTGTGCCTTTTCTTCGCAGTGAAAGTTTTATCAGAATTGAAGAGCTACCGAGATACTAGCTTGAATTACAACAGTATCACTCTTTCTGGATACGGAGAGGTGTCTGCAGTTCCAGATATCGCCAATGTGACTTTTAACATTCACAAAGAATCGAAGACAGTAAAGGAGGCTCAAGAAGCTGTAGAAAAGATTGAGACAGCTGCGCTTGATTCATTAAAAGCCAACGGTGTAGAAGAAAAAGATATCAAAACTTTGAATGCCTCTTTTAATCCAAAGTATGTATATCAACAAAAAGTATGTGCGCCCGATAGCGTATACTGTGGCGGGGGAAAACAAGTGCTCACTGGCTACGAAGCTCATGAAAGTATGTCTGTGAAGGTTAGAAATATTGACGATGCAGGTAAAATAATGCAAGAACTTGGAGCCCTGGGTGTTACTGATTTGAACGGTCCAAACTTTACTATCGATGATGAAGATGCCCTAAAGGCGGAGGCTCGAAAACAAGCTATTGAAGACGCTCAAGCTAAGGCTAAAGTTTTAGCTAAAGACCTAGGGGTAAATCTTGGTAAGGTAATGAACTTTAGTGAGGGCGGTGACTACATGGACCCTATGTATTATGGAAGAGATATGATGATGGCGGAAAGTGCTAATGTAAAATCTACTCCAGCTCAACTACCAAAAGGTGAAAATACTATCACATCTCAAGTATCTATCACTTACGAGATACGTTAGTCCAAGGCAAATTCCCTAAATTGACTTTTAGAGGTAAAGAGAGTATTATTAAAAAAGCCCTTGAAAGGGGGCTTTTTTAAAATAACTATGAAACTTACAGAATATTTCAAAGATACGTACGCAGAACTCAAGCATGTGATTTGGCCAGGAAGAAGCCAAGTCTTCTTTTACACTCTTATAGTTATACTGTCGTCAGTACTGGTTGCTTATTACCTGGGTTTATTTGACTTCATTTTCTCAAAAGGTCTGGAAAAAGTTATTTCTCTTTAATTAAAATAATTATGTCAAAGCAGGAAACACAAGGAGCGAGAAATTGGTATGCAATACATACTTACGCAGGCTACGAAAACGTAGTTCTTCGTAATTTGCGTCAGCGTATAGACTCTCTCGGTATGAACGACAAGATTTTTAATGTCATCGTTCCAGTCGAAAAGAAAATAAAAATCAAAGCTGGAAAAAGAGTAGAAGTGGAAGAAAAGATTTACCCTGGATACGTACTAGTAGACATGATTGTTACTGACGATTCTTGGTACGTAGTTCGGAATACTCCACGTGTTACTGGGTTCGTGGGTGCTGGAGTGAACCCTGTTCCTCTAAAGCAAGACGAAGTAGACTACCTATTCAAGAAAATGGATTCAGGTACTGCAAAGCATAACATTGATATGGTCGTCGGAGAAAGTATTTTGATTACTGACGGACCATTTAAGGACCTAGAAGGCAAGATAAACTCTGTGGACCAAGAACGAGGCAAGATAAAGGTACTGGTTTCAATGTTCGGTCGCGAAACTCCAGTCGAGCTCGACTTCTTGCAAATAAAGAAGATTTAAGATAATCTAACAAAGCAATGGCAAAAAAGATAACCAAGAAAATTAAATTACAAATCCAGGCTGCAAAGGCTACTCC
>CAYYKS010000032.1:0-6066 GCA_964469255.1 uncultured Candidatus Saccharibacteria bacterium
TTATCACGTTCCCAAAAACTGGTGAAGGTAAAGACTTAATGATGGATTCTCCGTCGACAGTTTCTGAAAAGCAACTAAAAGAACTTGGAATAAAACTTTTTAAATAAATGGAGTATAAAATCTCGGGTGTAGTAGTGAGAGGTGATGGTTACGGCCGGAAGCTTGGATTTCCTACGGTAAATTTGGATACAAAAGACGAGCTCCCAAAAGCGGGGGTGTATTCTGGTTTGGCTATTTTAGATAATAAAGAATATCTAGCAGGGATTTTGATAAACCCAAATGGAAAAGTTGAAGCGCATCTTTTAAAATATAGCGGAGATGCTTACGGAAAGATGGTTACACTCACTACAGGCGAATTTTTGCGAGATTTTAAAAAATTTGAAACTGAGGAGGAACTAAAAGCTCAGATAGAGAAAGATTTAGAAAAGTGTTAAACTTTGAGTCATGAAAACAACTGGACCAATTTTGATTATTATCGCCGCATTGCTTTGGGCTTTTGACGGACTGATTCGTCAGCACCTGTATACACTTCCACCCATAACGATTATTTTCTTTGAACACTTGATTGGTTTACTTATTCTAACTCCTTTTATATACAAGTATGTTTTGGTTAGTAGACCAACCAGGCGCGAGTGGTGGCTGATAGTATTAGTAGCAGGGCTTTCTGGACTTTTGGGTACACTTTGGTTTACTACAGCCCTCGGCAAAGTGCATTATATATCTATCTCCGTAGTATTTTTATTACAAAAGTTACAGCCGATTTTTGCCATTTCTACTGCCGCGATTTTCTTGAAAGAAAAATTTGATACTCGATACATCAAGTGGGCAGTACTCGCCATTGTATCGGCTTACTTTGTGACATTTGCAAACGGTCATGTAAATCTAGATACAGGCGAGGGAACAATGATCGCCGCTCTATATGCTCTAGGTGCCGCCTTTGCTTGGGGTTCTTCGACGACATTTTCTAAAATGCTTTTGACGAATATTGATTCGAAAGTTGGTACTTTTTACAGATTTATTTTTACTTTAATTTTAGCTTTGCCGTTTGTAGTCTTATATGGTCACAGTCAAGATGGAAGCTTTGCAATACCATCAGTGACTCAATTTGGCTGGTTGGCAATTATTGCTGTATCTACTGGCATGGTTGCACTTTTGATTTACTACAAAGGACTTTCCAAGACCCCAGTCCATATCTCTACTATTCTTGAGCTTACATTTCCTTTCGTAGCTATTATGCTAGATTTTGTGGTGAACGGCACAGTTCTTTCTTTGTCACAATGGGTCGCGGCCATCGTCTTAGTATTTAGTATTTATCAGATTTCTAAACTTCGGGAGCAAAATCAATAGAAATGAAGAAGAGCCCGCGGGGTTGCCGCTGGCTCTTGTGGAGAGGATTCTCCGATGCTAGTTCTTCTGGAGGCGATAGAACGCTTCTTCGCCGACAGTTTTGCAGTTGTCAGGAAAAATGATGACGAAGTCTTTCCTGGCTCGAACGGGGTTTTTTCCGTCCATGCCGACTACTGAGCCTCGTCGAACAGTTTCAAAGTCGTTCCAGTGTTTCGAGAGTTTGAACGGAGTGTCTTGGTTGTGGTAGATCGACCGCAACCGCATCCGTTTTTGAGCCTTCGGCTTGTGCCGCTTTGGGAATGGAATGTGTCCCATTGCGGCCAGAAAACGCCTGATGGCTGTGTCAGTGCGTCGAACCGCCTTCGGATCTTTGATGTATCCGCACTCGACACAGAGACCGAGTTTTCCTTTGCGGTTCATGTACTCGTCGGTGCCACCCGGGGAGACCTTGTCGAAGCCGGAGACCATCAGACCGAACGGTAGGTGCTTAGCGATACCGAATCCGTTTCGTTCACAGATGACAAAGGGCGTGGTCTTCTTCGTCTCACTCGCGTGTACGTCGAGCAAGGCATCAGCTTGGTCCAAGAAGCTCTTGAGGTATGTGGCCCGAAGGCCTTCGTAACTCAAACGTTCTGCCTTGGTAAGCAGGTGCCTCTTTTTGAACATCCGGTTTAGGTTTTGTTCGGTTTTGCGCTTACCGCTCGCGACGGCGTTTGGGTTACCAAAGACCAACAGGACTCTACCGCGGTTGACCTTGAGAGTCCTCATCATTTTATTCATGACTTTAATTCCAGGCAGTTCGTTGCCATGAACCCCAGCCAGAATGACGCTCGTCGGTCCGGGCTTTTTACCCAGTACTTCTTTGTACTCTTGCACGATTTCACCTCACTTTCTATATTTGAAGGACGATTTTTTCCTACTATAGACTATTGTTATTATAAAGACAATATAGATATATTATTGTATAATCTTTACATGTCTAAAGATTTATTAACCAAAAAATGTGTGCCGTGCGAAGGGGGAGTGCCACCACTTACGCATGAAGAAGTTTCCATGCTAATGGAGCAGGTGCCAGGCTGGAATTTGTCTGAAGAAGAGAGTGAGAACTTAAAAAAAGTTGGCATGGGTGCAAAAATATTCCGCGAATATAAATTCAAAGATTTTATCGGAGCGGTAAATTTTGTAAACGCTGTCGCTGAAATTGCTGAAGCAGAAGGTCACCATCCAGATATAAAAATAAATTACAACAAAGTTACTCTAGAGCTCACCACTCACGCCATCGGCGGACTTTCTGAAAATGATTTTATCGTAGCGGCCAAGGTAGATGCCAGTAAATAGTATGTGGATAACTATTTTGCCTTGGGGTTGAATGAAGCTATAATTGAATAATTATGACCATGGATTCAAGACCATCACTGCCGCTGACATCTCCAGTAGAAAATACGGGCGACAGAGCGTTTGAAGAAAAAAAGAGACAAGCAGTAGCTTTTGTTAAGAAAAAAATTGATGAAGCAAAAGATCGAATTAAGGTGATAATGACTGGAAGGCAAGACCCAGAAAGTAGAGTTTACTTCAGTACCCCGGAAAAAGACAACGATCTTATCGAAGCCAAAGCTAAAGTGGACGTTTTTGAAAACGCATTAAGGGAAATCGAGAGCAGTAGGGATGCTGTAATTAAATACCATAAGGAATACAGAGATTCTTTGTACTATCATTAATACATGATATAGTTTTTTAGTCCCAACTAATATCATGATTAAAACAGCCGAATTTGTAAGCCCAAAACACCCGGACAAGATTTGCGATTTTATTGCAGATAGTATTTTGGATGCTTATTTGGCAGGTGACAAAGAAAGCCGAGTGGCAATAGAGGTGATGGGTGGACATAATTTGATCACTATAAATGGAGAAGTCACTTCACGTGCTAATCCAGATATCATCTTACTGGTACATAGTATAGTAGGCAAAGATTATAAAGTAATTTCAAACATTGCCTTACAGAGTACAGAAATTGCGCGTGGAGTAGACACTGGGGGCGCTGGAGATCAGGGAATAATGAAGGGTTATGCTACAAGTGAAACAAGAGAATATCTACCACTAGAATATGTTTTAGCTCGAGACCTTTGCAAAAATATTTACAAAGTTTATCCATTTGATGGCAAGACCCAAGTTACTACAGAAAATGGAATTGTAACTACAGTGGTAGCTAGTTTTCAAAATACAAAAAATGACGAACTTTTAAAATTAGTTCAGAGTTTAATACAGGCAAAAGAATATTTGATAAATCCCGCGGGTGAGTGGGTGATGGGCGGATTTGATTCGGATACTGGACTATCGGGCAGAAAACTCATAGTAGACAATTATGGTCCGGAAGTGCCTATTGGCGGTGGGTCATTTTCAGGTAAGGACTATACCAAAGTTGATCGATCTGGCGCCTATATGGCTCGCAAGATAGCTACCGAGCTCTTGGAAGCTCGAAAAGCTAATACAGTATATACAAAGCTTGCTTACGCTATCGGCAAATCTGAGCCCGTTATGGCTGTGGCAGTGGTGGATGGAGTAGAGGAGCAAATAACAGGCTACGATTTGAGCCCAAAAGGAATCCGAGAATTTCTAAAACTTGATCAAGTAAAATTTGCCGACACTTGCCAGTGGGGACACTTTGGTGGAAATTTTGAGTGGAGATAATTAAATTTGTTTCAAAAATTTCTCAATAATTTTCTTATCTCGCTTCAGCCAGAGAATATTTCCTTCGAGGCGTTCGAGAACTTGCTCGATAGAACGCTTGGCGCCTGGGGCTTCATGAGTTTCGAAGAATTTTTTGAAAGTTTTGAAATGTTTTTCTTCGGCGCTTGCGCTGATACCTTTTATTAATCTAGAGATCGTAAATCCTCCTCCGCCATAACGAGAAATAAGAGTTTTCCAATTATTGCTAATAAAACTCATCCACACATCTCTCCCAGCTGGGTTTGCTCCAACACTAGATAATATTGCAACTGTATCTTGAATTCTTACATTTCTAGAAAGTGAAAATTCACAAGCACGTTTTAATATTTTCGTATCAGTAAAATCTCCCAAAGCACTGCCGATGCGGTTTTTTTCTTCATGCAAATTTTCTTTTTTGTATTTTTCGACGAGCGAATTATACTCTTTCAATCCTCCATGAGTCGCAACTATTCCGTAAATAGCCCCTCGAATGTTCGGGTCTACATTGCTTCCACTTAGCATTTTCTTAAATCTTTTTCTTGCCTCAGTGATTATTTCATGGTTTCCAGATTTACCTGCACGCGAGATAGAAAGAGAGCGCAATAGAGTGTCTGCATGGGACTCATTTTCCTTTTTTGTCCAGCCCATTTTATTTACAATTGGTGAAAATAGTTCACCAATTAAATTTGTCAGGTCATCTATTGATTTTTCTTTTGCAAAAATTTGTTCAAGTTGTGCAAGTCCACTAGCTAGTTCGAACCAGACAGTGTAATTATCTTCATTTTTATAAACTGACAAGAATTCTAATGCGTCAGTTGTAGGTATAGTGCCCGCTTCGGAAAGTGCAAAGAGGTCACGGATAACACCAAGTCGATCTCGAGGACTTAGGTTTTTATTTTGGATAGGTTCTCTTAATTTTTGTAGTAATTCTTTTGAATAAGCAGTTCTGTAAAATCCCGCCTCACCGAAATTTACTTTATTATTTTTATAATTTAAGGGGAATTCCCATTTAGTTTTATCGTGTGCTTTTTTTGCAGAAATTGGACTAGAAAAGAATCTACTCTGAGAAAAATTTATTTTCTTTTTTATTAATTTCGCTTTGACGACAGGATACCCAGGCTTACTTGTCCAATTGTGCATCATTTTTGTCACATGTTTACCTGAAACTTTTTCAAAAGCTTGCCAGAGGTGGATAGTTTCAGTGTTTTCATAGCTATGCTTTTTCAAATAGTACCTGAGGCCGTCACGAAAATCTTTCTCGCCTAAATAGCTAGCCAGCATTCTAATAACAGAAGCTCCTTTAGAATATGAAACAGCATCGAAAATTTCTCCAATTTCACTCGGATTACGAACCTCTATTTCTATTGGATGAGTAGTGGCGAGGGCATCGAGCCTTAAAGCAACCCCTAGATCATTTGTAGAAAACTGAGTCCAGATATCCCAGTGAGGGAAAAGTTTATCTACTGCTAAGTATTCTATATATGAAGCAAAACCTTCATTGAGCCATAAATGTGTCCACCATTCCATGGTGACTAAGTTACCGAACCACTGGTGAGCTATTTCGTGGGCAATGACTAAGGCAACCCATTGTTTACTTCCCGCCGAAGAGTTGACTTCGTCCACCAAAAGAGCATTTTCGCGATATGTAATTGCTCCCCAATTTTCCATAGCCCCAGAATCAAAATCCGGAACAGCTATCATATCTAAAGTTTTCAGTGGGTAGGGAATATCAAAATATTTTTCATAGAATTCTAGAGTTTTCACTGCGCAATCTAATGCGAATTTCGCTTGGTGAATTTTTCCAGGTGTAGTGTAAACACGAACTATAACACCCCTGTTTGATTTCTTTTCGATATATTCAAAATCACCGACGATGAAGGCTAGGAGGTAGGTAGACATTTTTGGAGTCGGAGAAAATTTTATTACCTCATATCCTGATTCATGTATTGCATTAGATATTGGTAGAGTGTTTGAAATGACAGTTTTACCTTTGGGTACTACGAGTGACATATG
>CAYYKS010000033.1:0-6017 GCA_964469255.1 uncultured Candidatus Saccharibacteria bacterium
GGAACTGTCGTTGGGGGTTCGAATCCCTCCGAGTGCACAAAATAAATTGGAAAAAAATACAAAAAATTTGTTATCAAAAGTACCCAAAGAAGTTTCACATGTAACCCAGACCTTAGAGGGGGCTGGTTTTGAGGCGTACCTAGTAGGAGGTTGTGTCCGTGATCTAATTTTGGGAAAAGAACCTAAAGATTGGGACGTGACTACAAATGCAAAGCCTGAACAAATTGTGGCTCTATTTGAAAAGACTGTATATGAGAACACCTTTGGCACAGTAATGGTTATTCAAGAAGATGTTTCACAAGAAACACTAAAACAAATAGAAGTGACTCCTTACCGTATAGAAGCCAAGTACAGTGATTTTAGGCATCCAGACGAGATAAAGTTTAGTGATAGGCTAGAGGACGACCTTAAGAGACGTGACTTTACGGTAAATGCTCTAGCTTTGAGCTCTAAGGGACAGCTGATAGACCTGTTCGAAGGGTTAAAGGACATCAAGGACGGCATCATAAAAGCAGTGGGACATCCTGATGAAAGATTTAATGAAGATGCTCTGCGTATGCTTCGAGCTATTCGATTTTCCTGCCAATTAAATTTTTCTTTGTCCCAAGAAACTTACGAAAGTATCTTAAAAAATTCTGAGCTGATTAAAAAAATATCTGCAGAGAGAATTCGCGATGAATTTATAAAAATAATCAATTCCGAAAATCCAGCCGCTGGAATCACACTACTGCAAAAATTTGGACTTCTAAAAAATATAATTCCAGAGCTCGAAGAGGGAATAGGCTGTATACAAGGTGGTGCGCATTTATATGATGTTTGGACTCATTTACTCATGGCCCTACAGCATGCCGCAGACAAGAAATGGTCAATGGAAATAAGGGTTTCTGCGCTATTCCACGATATAGGCAAACCTAGAACTCAACGCCCGGGCGATAAGAAAGCCTACACTTTTTACGGCCATGAAGTGGTGGGCGCACGCATGACCAAAAAAATCATGGAGCGATTAAAATTTAAAAATTCTGAAACTGAACTCGTAGAAAAAATGGTTCGCAATCATATGTTTTTTTCTGATACAGAACTCATTACACTTTCTGCGGTACGCAGAATTATTGCCAAGGTTGGTGTGGAACATATTTGGACACTCATGAATGTGCGCGAGTGTGACCGAGTGGGTATGAAGAAAAAAGAAGCACCATACAGACTGCGAAAATATTTTGCCATGATCGAAGAAGCTCTCCGTGATCCTATTTCTGTCGGACAGCTAAAGATAAACGGGGAGTATATGATAAAGGACATGCAAATGAAACCTGGACCTCGCATGGGTTGGATTCTGCATGCGCTTCTTGAAGAAGTCCTTGAAGACCCTTCCAAAAATACTATAGAAAATCTAACTGAATTAGCAAAAGAGCTAGATAAACTATCAGACACTGAATTAAGAGCCTTGGGGGAGAAAGCTAAGGAAAAGAAAGACGAACTAGAAGAACAGGAGCTAGAGAAACTTCACTCAAAACATGGGGTGAAGAAATAGACTACGAAACTTCTTGTTGGTAACAGTGTTCGCAATAGACAGTCTCGGGTCTATCAGGAGAGTATGCAGTTTCAAATTCTTCCGGACATTTTTGTGTGCCGTGTAAATGACTTTTTAGGTCACACATACAAGCACGGTGGAAAAGTTTTCTAGGGTTCCTTTTTTTCATCCGATCTTGATGTCTACATTCAAAGTCTTTGTGAGGCAGGGGAATGTTCATTCTTTTGTAGAAATCAAATTCTGATTTTGTGATTCGAAAATTCTTTTTGCAGTCAGTGCAAACTAAAACCTGATTCAAAATATCTTCTGTGACTTCTTCAATTGTTTCTGGCATTTCTTCAGCAGTAATAGTTTCCTTGCTATAAGTGCCAGTGGTATTGTTTTGCCAATTGAAACCTTTTTCTTTTGCCTCTTCTTCAGTAATTTTGTAATAATCAAAACCTAAAGTTTCATTGAACCCAAAAGGAGACAGGGGTGGTGGAAAAAATTGCCCAAAAGAGCCGTCAGCTTTCATCTGCTCATCAATTTGTTCTTTTATTTTATAAAATTCTTCTTTGCTGTATTCTTTATTGAGAATCATATACTGACCTTTACGTATAGCATTGCATCCGATAGCACTAGACAGGTTGTGGCAATTTTCTGAATATTCTACTTCGTTAGAATAAAATATGTAAGCACAGTTTTTTGAATTACTACATTGCAGTGCGCCCATAATGTTGTAACAAAGTTCATTTTTGTAATAAAAATTATTGCAATCCATACTGTCGATAGATTCCTCTGTATCTGCCATATAAGAACAGTTTTTTGTACCGGTAGTGTCAAAAACCCTTACACCATCGTAGCAGTTGTGCATATAATCCCCGGTGACATTGTTGCACTTTGTCTGAGAAGCATATTTTACAATGGTTTTACCCTTTAGTTCTTCAAATTCTTTTTTAGCTTTCTCAATATTTTCGTAACTAGAAAAAATCTCATTCTTTTTCTTTTCAAATTCTTCTTTCGAGTACTTAACATTTAAAATTGCATTTGAAATATTTCTTCCATTCGTACAGAAAATACAATTGTTAGAGTTGCGCATGTTGTAGCAAAAAATAAGATCAGTAGAGGACTGACATTGTTCGCAATACATGCATTTAAAACATTCCCTGGTATCGATACATTCATAACAAAGCTCGGATTGGTGAATGAAGGCGCAATCCACACAGCCTTTGCATTTTTGAATCAATCTACTATACATACAATCTTCGTTGTATTCGGCAGCAAAAATCAGATAACAATCCTTGTTGTCTGAAGCACCGTTCGTATAGTCACTGCGTACGGAATTTAGCATCATCAGTGCTAGCCTCGGCACTTTCGCTTGCAGTTCTTTATATTGTTCTAAAAAAGGCCTACTGGAGTCATAATCTTGCCCAAAATTTTTTGGCTCCCAATTATCACTCCACCAGCATTCGCGACAATAAATAGGGAAAGTGGAATTTTCGGCATATAAAGAAATCATGTCTTTTTTGCAAAGATCGCAAGGTCTTTTGTAAAATGTTCTTTCGTTTCGAAATGCCAAACGTTTCATTGCCCTGCAATCCGGGCAATCGAGGGGAGGGGCAGTTTTCACTTGTTCGTAAAAAATCAAATCTTGTTTTCTTATCTCAAAATCCTTTTTACATGTTTGGCAATTTTTATTCATAAAATTTAATAGCTAATAAACTGCATACTAATTATTCCATTTAACAAAGAAATTCTCAATTCTAGAAAAAATACCACCATTATGAATTTTTTCCGCAAAAGCTTCCAATGTTTGCTCTTCGCCCTCGGCCATTACTCCAATACTACCATCTGATTTAGTAAAAACAGAGGCATGAATCAATAATCGAGTAGCTAGACCCTCTATCCAATTAAATGAATTTGAGTTCCATCTACTTCCAGATATTCCGATTTCTATTTTTTTAACCATACACATATCATAACAAGTTTTAACCATAATGTCAATATATATCGTCAATAAAAACACTTAAATAGCTATATTTATCAATATATTTAGTGTTATCAACATATTTCTGTCGGAAAAGATTGACACATTTAATTTTATAGCTATACTTTAGATATGCCAGAAGAAAATGCCGATCTGAAAAATTTACTCGTCGATATAGGCCTAAAAGCAAAAGAGGCGGATGTTTATATTGCCATCCTGTCTTTGGGGCAGGGCACCGCTTCAAAGATTGCTAAAAAGGCCCGCATCGTGCGCACTACTGCGTATGACATCTTGAGTTCTCTGTTTAATAAAGGATTGGTAACACTCACCGGCAAAGAACCGAAACAAGAATATGTAGCTGAGTCGCCAGATAATTTAAAAATTTATATAGAAAACGAACTAGCTAAAAGAAAAACGGACCTAGAGGATGTGAAAAATATATTATTGCCTCAACTCAAATCAATTCATAACGTTGGCAGCCGTCCCAAGGTTATGTTTTATGAAGGAAGAGAAGGAATGGAAAAAGTTTATGAAGATACACTCACTTCTCATGAAGCGATACGGGCATATGCCAGCGTGGGAGATATGCATTTAGGATTACCAGGGTATTTCCCAGATTATTACAAAAGACGATCAGAAAAGGGTATAGCAATCCGTGCTATTATACCGAGCAACGAAGCAGGAAAAGAACGCAAAAGTTTTGATAAAGACGAAATGCGAGAATCAGCCTTGGTGCCCGGAGACAGGTTTAATTTTTCTCCAGAAATAAATATCTATGATGATAAGGTCATGATTGCTTCGTGGAAAGAAAAACTTGGAATCATTATTGAATCGCACGAGATTGCCGACGCAATGAAAAAAATCTACGAGCTCGCTTGGGCAGAAGCAAAGAGATTGGACAAGCTAATTTAAAGGTTTATAAACCTTTTTCCATAACCCATCTGAATTTTTCACGTAACCTTCTTTTTCTAAAAGAGGTAAAAAAACTTCATCCCATTTATCTGGATCTAACCCATCTGAAGGTACCTTCGCAACCCTGTGAGTTATGGGCTTAGACCATGCATTGGCAAATTTTTGTATTAATCCTAGTGAAAGATACCAAAGAGTGGTACCCAGCCCTTTTAATTCTCGATTAAAATTATAGACTCCCACATGAGCCACTGAGTAATCAATTCTACTACCTACTTCTCTTTTTTCTAAACTCAAATCCAGGTAGGCCATTTGTATTTTTTTAGAAAAACATTTTAGTAATATATCTGACCTTGTATAATTTGAACCACCATAATCAACAAAATACCCCTTATTCTCTAGATTTAGTTTAATTGTAGTTCCCGAAAAAATAACATTTATGGTGTCATTCGTTTCAACTTTATCTCTTTGAGCTGTTGCTACCTGAGGAACACCTAAATCAAGATTTTTTAATTCTCGTTTATTGCTTGAAGATATAGTTTCCTTCATAAATTACAATTTTATAAATTCTGTTCATACCAAATTATTTTAGTCCGCAAAGTGGCCTTTGGTGTCAGCTCCAAATAGAATCTTGTAAAGGGTTTTCAATATATTCTCAAAAAGACGAGTGCTGGAAGAAGAAAGATTGAATATAACGATGAGTGTGAGCAGGAATAAAGAAAGATTGATATTGTAAAAAGAAAGGGGGATAGCTACCAAAGCAAAGAATACTGGTACTAGTGTGCGGATAGTACTGCCGCGAATTTCTCGGCTACTTATTTCAGGATTTTGAATATGTGGAGAATAAAGCACATATCTACGCATCCAGTACAAAGTCATACCAATCAGAATAATGTGAACACTGAACAGTATCACAGCTAATTCGTTTTGGCTAAATGCCCCTAGAACACTAGCTGAAAAGGGGACAAGGGAAACTAACATGAAAAACAAGGCATTTATATTGGTAAGTAAAGTATCCACGTTTTTCGCATAAATTGAAATGAAAAAATGGTGTGCGCGCCAGTAAGTAAATAATAAAAAGAAAGACAATACGTAGACAGAAAAAACCGGTAGCAGATTTTTAATCTCCATCCAAAGACCCATATTATCTACACCGCCCCAAATTTCTGGAACTTTAATTTCAAAAACGAGTATCGTCATCACGATGGCAAATATTCCATCAGATAGCTGGTCGAGTCTTGTATGTTTCATACCACAATAATATCATACTTAAATTTCTATTAGAACAGGGCAGTGGTCAGAACCCATAACTTCGGGTAGGATCTTTGCAGATTTTACTTTTTTGGCGAGTTTTTGGCTTACAAAAATATAATCGATTCTCCAGCCGACGTTTCGGGCGCGAGAATTTCCAAAGTTGCTCCACCAACTGTAGTGGCCGTTGCCCTGGGTGAATATTCGGAAAGTATCTACAAAATCTTGATCTATATAATTTTGTAACCCCTCTCGTTCCTCCTTAGTAAAACCTCTTTTGCCTTCATTTTCTTTTGGTCGAGCCAAATCATCCGCAGTGTGAGCCACATTTAAATCTCCACAAAAGATCACGGGCTTTTTCTT
>CAYYKS010000034.1:0-5847 GCA_964469255.1 uncultured Candidatus Saccharibacteria bacterium
CAACCCAAAAGCCTGTTTCATTTAAACCAGCATAAGAATTTACGGGGGCAATTAGCAGTATCAGGACATATATTAAAGAAAAAACGCGCCTGAAATTCTTTTTCATGTGGGTATATTTTAACACGGTAGTGTATATACACCTAGTTTGGGTTGGTATTTTTTAGACAGAGAGGATGACGGGGATGACCAGTGGACGCTTGGCGGTTTTTTGGAAGAGGAACTTGGAAATATTTTCTCCGAGAGCAGCTTTGATAGAATCAAAATCATTTTGTCCTCCCATATTAGGCTTGCCAAGATTTTTCGCGGCACTGTCTTCCACAGATTTTTTAATTATGATACGCACTTGGTGCAATAGTTCTTGGTTTTCTTTAAGATAAACGAATCCGCGAGAAATAAGGTCGGGAGATTTTTTTAGTTTTCCAGTTTTAGTATCTAGAAGAGCGATGATGACAAACATACCATCTTGGGCTAGCATCACGCGGTCACGAATGACCACGTCCTGAGCATCACCAACGCTGGTGCCGTCCACCATCATCAGTCCAGCCGGAGCTTTTTCTTTGCGAGCTACCATTTTGTTTCCGTCTGGAGAAATTTCGATAATAGAACCGTTGTCTGGCACGACTACATTTTCCTCGGGCATACCTAGGTCCATAGCCAGGGCCTTGTGCAGTACTAGTCGGTAATGGTTTCCGTGAATAGGAATGAAGAATTTCGGATGTGTCTTTCGGTGTAGCCACTTCACATCTTCTTGGTTTCCGTGACCGGTAGCGTGCACGAAGTCTTCACCGGACGTACGGTAACTGATGATACGGACACCTTGGCGAACGAGGAGGTCCTTCATTTTTTCTACTGCACGTTCATTTCCGGGAACGATGGATGCCGACAATATAATAGTGTCACCTTTGTGTAAGGCGAACTTGGTGTGAGTTTTGTTGGCAGCACGATTGAGCGATGCGAATTCTTCACCTTGGGCACCAGTCATCAGGATGATGACTTTGTTTGGAGGATAGTTGTCCACTTCCTCTATTGGAATAATAGTGCCCTTCTTGGGATTGAAAAGTCCAGCTTCGATGGCTACATCGATGTTTGTCTTCATAGACCTACCATCGAGGACTATATGCTTGCCGAGTGATTCGGCAAATTGCACTACGTGAGCGAGGCGAGTGATGTGCGATGCGAAAGCGGCTATAATCATACGGCCGGAAACTTTCTTAATCAGGTTTTCCAAACCTTGGTGAACTTTTACTTCAGGCAGTGAGAAGCCTTCGTTCTCAATGTTTGTAGAGTCGGTCAAAAGCAAAAGAACTTTGGCCTTGTCGAAAATAGAATAAACTTTTTCTTCTTCCTTGGTAACAATGCCGTCGATTTGGTCTAGCTTGTAGTCACCTGGAGTTACTATCCAGCCGTGCTCAGTTTCGATGATGATACCCATGGAGTCTGGGATAGTGTGAGTCACGCCGAAGAAACGGATTTTTATTTTTCCGCACATGATGACAGAATCATTTTCTACAATTTGTTCATTGATCTTTGGTAGGTGAGGGAATTCAGCTTGGCGCTTGCGCATCATCAAAATCGAAAGGTTTCGAGAATATACTGGAGGATTACCGATACGTGAAAGCACTATAGGTACTCCACCGATATGATCTAGGTGACCGTGGGTGATGATGAGCGCGCGGATTTTGTGCTTGCGTTCTTCGAGGTAAGTAGTGTTTGGGATGACGTAGTCTACACCCGGCGTTTCTTCTGTGGAGAAGTGCATGCCGGCGTCGACGATGATGATGTCGTCTCCAATTTCGAATGCGGTCATGTTCTTGCCGATTTCTTCTACACCACCAAGAGGGATGATGCGGATGACACCTGCCTCGGGTTCAGGAATTTTACCGCCGCCTTGTTTGTACTGTGGCTGACCTCCGCCAGACTTGCCTTTGCGGGCTTGGCCTTTGCCGAATTTGGAATATTGAAAAGTAGAGTTCTTGTTTGTAGATCTCTTTCTATCTGTATTTTTATCTGCACTCATGATATGACCTTCGACTCTGTGGGGAGTAGAATTTACCTGATTTATCTGGGCGCCTGTATTGCTCGCGTTACTACCAGAATCTTTACTGATAGAGCTGAACTGTAGTCTTGTTTTCTTTGTCATACTGTATTTTGCCTTCTTAATTTGTTAATTAGTTAATAAATTTTTTATTTAATAAATATTTTCCACACCTGCTCATTGTCTATGTACCAAGAGTTTACATTTCCAAAACGATCTCCTGGAATAATAATATGTTTTAAGGAAAACCCTTGTAGCTTCTTTTCTGTCACGTAAATAAAGTTTGGACTATACAAGAAGACTGCCGGCATATCTTTTTTAATCTCAGATTCAAATTGAAGATATTTTTCTACGCGAGCTTCTTCGTCGGTCAAAGTGAAGGCTTCCTCCAAAATCTTATCAACTTTCGCATTGGTATACATGGCGATATTGAGCCCTGGGTCCTTTCTTTGAGACGAGTGCCAGAAAGCGTATAGGTCAGACTCGTAATTTATTATTTGTCCAAATAGTAGCACATCATACTCTCTAGGTCTAATCACGCTCTGGTTTAGGTTTCCAACTTCAAAAGTTTTTACATCTACATTCATACCGAGTGCTACCAAGTTTTCTTTTACAATCTCGGCAGCAGCTACGAGCTCGGGAGCGTTGCTGGTAGATATAGAGAAGGCAAGAGGTATAGTAGATTTCTTGCCTTTTTCCGTTATAGTTTTTTCTAAAAATTGAGAGGCATTTTTCACCCAGCCGTCTTTGGCGAGTGCGGCCTCTACTTTGGCAATAGTGTCGGCACGGCTTGGGGTAGAAGTAGTTTTTAAAGTTTGATACTCCACGAGGTTTGGAGGAATAGGATCATCGATGACAGTGCCATAACCACTGAGAACTTCGCGAACTATGCGGTCCTTGTCGATGGCTTGGTCGATGGCATTGGTGACGGTTTTGTTTATGAAAAGCTGGTTTTGATTTTGATTAAAAAATAAACCGAATACACGAGGTAGTACAGCAGATTCTACGGTGTAGCCTTTGTCAGCAAGATCTTTTGCCGTGCTAGGAGTGATAGAGCTGATTTGGTCAACGGTGCCTTCGGTCAAAGCATCAGTCAGTTCCTTTTCATTCTGATAAAAGTGGATAGAAATATTTTTTATGTATGGTTCACCTAGTGCAAATTTTTTAAATGCTGTAAGATCATAACCTTCTATGGTTCCTGAAGACTCGCGGCTAACATTTTTTATTTTATATGGACCAGAGCCTATCGGGGTTGTGTTTGCTTCGTGTAGTTCAATCGGAGAATCACTCCAGATGTGCATAGGCATGATGCCGAGAGTCATATTTTCTAGGAATGCTGGATAAGCATCGCGGACAGAAAACTCTATGGTCTTGTCATCAACCTTTTTCACATTCACCCTGTCCCAATTTATCTTCTGGGCGCTCTTGGTGAGGGGGTCGCGAGCTTGGTTTATGGTAAAAATTATATCGTCAGTAGTGAGAGGTGTATCGTCGTGGAAAAAAAGATTGTCCTTTAGGGTAAAAGTGTAACTCAAACCATCTTCACCTTCTTCGTATTTGGACGCAAGGTCGAGAGACAGGGTGCCATCAGAATTCTTGCGCATAAGTCCTGAATATATGAGGGATGTGAGGTCTTGATCAGTAGGCGAGCTCGCCAATAGTGGGTTTACGAAGCGTGGAGTGCCGATGATTCCTTCACTGATACTGCCGCCATGCGCAGGAACAGTGACCATAAAATGTTTATTTACGGCCTGGAGAAGTCCAAGAGTACTAAATATAAGGACGACAAGGAAAAGAATAAAAACAGCCCATTCGCGTCTGGAGAATGAAGAGAAGGCCATATTTAATTCTTGTTTTTTAGGCAGGTGACCAAAAAGCTTGTTTTGGCGCATGCGTCCTATGAAATTTTCCATAAAAGAAATTTAAATTCGATTCAAGTTCAGCCGTAGAGGTATAACTAACATTTACTGTCTAGCAGTTTTGACTACTTATATATTATAGCAAGCAAAGCAGATAATGCAAAAAGTACTGCACATACTATAGACAAGTAAAAAAGAAACTTTTCGAAACCACGGCGGCTATTGCGGACGGTTCCTTCATCGCCTCCACCGAGCGCCCCACCAACTCCGGCACCAGTTTGCTGTAAGAGAATTGACAGTATCAAGAGCACGGACAAGATAATCTGTATGTATGGCAATATGTTTATGACTAAACTCATGAGGACCATTATTGCATAAATAACCCGAAAAGGCAACTTGTTGTTTTATACATAAATGGCTGTATACTATATGTATGAAATACGAAACCAGAGAAAACAGCGTTTTAGGTTTATTCCAAAAATTATTCCATAACTTTAATGCTCGGCAGATGAAGGATGCTACTTTAGCATTCAAGAAACATTTGGATGACGGAGGAAAAATGTTACTAGCCATGGGCGGGGCGATGTCTTCCGCGCAAATGGGGGTGACACTGGCGCCGATGATCAAGCATGGAAAAATCCACGCCGTGTCTTGTACAGGTGCAAACCTCGAAGAATCCGTGTTTAGACTAGTAGCACACACCAAATACAAAGACTACCCAGACTATAGATACTTTACCAAGCAAGACGATCAAGATATTTTAGATAGAGGTGAGAGGAGAGTCACTGATACATCAATCCCCGAAGAAGATGCATTTCGAGTAGTAGAACCGATCATATTAAAAAGATGGAAAGAAGCGGAAGCGAAAGGAGAAAGATATTTTCCACATGAATATTTTTATCAAGTGCTACTTTCTGGTGAACTACAAAAACATTTTGAAGGAAATCCAGATCATTGTTGGCTACTCGAAGCGGCGAAACTGAATTTGCCGATGGTGGTACCAGGGTGGGAAGATTCGACACTTGGAAATATTTTTGCGGGCTATGTAAAATCAGGCGAAGTGCCTGCGACAGTGATGAAAGGCGGTATCGAATATATGAATGCACTTTATGATTGGTACCCAGAGCTAGCCAAGGATGGGCCAGGACTAGGATTCTTCCAAATCGGTGGGGGAATTTCTGGAGACTTCCCGATATGCGTGGTGCCAAGTATAAAATACGATTTGAAAAAAGATGTGCGACCATGGGGCTACTTCTGCCAAATTTCTGACAGTACTACCTCATACGGTTCATATTCTGGGGCCACTCCAAACGAAAAAATCACTTGGGACAAGCTAACTGTAGAAACCCCGATGTTCGTGATCGAATCCGACGCTACTATTGTGGCTCCACTAATATTTGAGGCGATACTGGATAGGTATAATGTGGAGGAGAAATAATTCACCTCACCCCTGACCCCTCTCCAAAATTGGAAGATTTTAGAGAGGGCAATATATAGCAAAATAGCCTTTAAACATAAGGCTTTTTTACTTGACAATTAGGTCAAATTGTGCTATACTATACAGATAGTTTGTTCCTTTAAAATTACTTGCGAATGAGGTGGTCGTAGCCACAAGATTCTAATTAATTTTGGATTTTTATGGCTATGACCACTTTGTGGTCCTCTAGTTAACAAAACAACACGTTGAAAGGAAATGCTCATGAAAGAGAATGTCCTCGCAACCGAAGGCCAGATGGACGAGCTTCGGACCTCAGTAACTCGATCGTTTAACAAACTCCGCGGTCGTCTGACTTCGGATGTTGCTCAGGGGTGGATCGGCAACAGCTCAGCACTAGATCTTCTCATGGCAGGTCTTCTTCCGCCGATCGATAAAAAGAAGGAGATGGTGGTTCGCCACTACAAGATCGACCGCACCAAAACCGTCCATCAGATGATGAAAGAACTCAATCGAAT
>CAYYKS010000035.1:0-5844 GCA_964469255.1 uncultured Candidatus Saccharibacteria bacterium
TACCCATTCAGCTAATGCTTGTTTGTTCATATTATTTTTTAGTTATTTTTATAATCCCTCGACCTGTTTTAACTATACGATTCTCTACTATTCATTATATAACAAGGGTTTTTTGATGCAAGCCCAGTACTTCTATCTCGCGTATTCGATAATACGAGTCTCTCGGATCATGGTCACCTTGATTTCGCCCGGATATTTGAGTTCTTGTTCGATTTTTATTGCCACATCGCGAGCCATGAGCTTGGCTTCAGCATCAGAAATCTTGTCTGGAGTAACGAATATTCGGATTTCACGTCCGGCTTGTAGAGCGTAAGACTTTTCTACAGCAGGGAAGGCGTTTACTAGCGCTTCTAGTTCTTGCAATCTCTTCAAGTAATTTTCTACAGAGTCACGGCGAGCACCTGGGCGGCCACCCGAGATGGCGTCCGCAGTTTGCACGATGATGGATTCGATAGTTTCATAAGGATAATCTTCGTGGTGAGACTTCATGGCAGTCACGATTCTCTCGTCTGCTCCGAATTTTTGTAGTATTCGCATACCGATCTCCACGTGAGTACCTTGTACTTCGTGGTCCAAGGCTTTACCGATGTCGTGGACCAATGCTCCAGCCTTTGCGATAGCTACGTCCGCACCCAGTTCCTCAGCAATCATGCCGGCAATGTGCGCCATCTCGATAGAGTGCTGTAGAACATTTTGTCCGTAGCTAGTTCGGAAGTATAAACGTCCAATGATGGCTACGATACGAGGATCAAAGTTGAAAATTCCGCATTCGTATACGGCTTGTTCTCCTTTTTCTTTGATGATTTTAGTAATTTCTTCTTTAGCTTTTTCTACTAGTTCTTCAATTTTTGCTGGTTGAATGCGTCCGTCGAGAATCAGGTTCTCAAGAGCAAGTCTAGCCACTTGTCGGCGAATAGGATCGAAAGAAGAGATGACGATAGAGCCTGGAGTATCGTCCACTATGAGCTCCACTCCGGCTGCTCGCTCGAAGGCCCGGATGTTTCGTCCTTCCTTACCGATGATTTTACCCTTGATTTCATTGTTTGGAATGGAAACTATTGTAGTCATCAGTTCGGATGCAGTACTAGCAGCGAGTCTTTGGATAGAAGTAGCTAAAATATCTCGAGCCCTGTTTTCCAGTTTTTCTTCATTGCTATTTTCAAGCTTTTGGATCTTGATCAAGATATCTTCTTCATATTTTCTCTCGATATCTTTGAGCAATTGTTCCTTGGCTTCTGACTCAGTGAGTCTAGCTACTCGCTCGAGCGCAGCTACTTTTTCTTCTTCTATTTTTCCTATTTTTTCTTGTGCCTTTTTTACTTCTTCAATGCGGTCCTTGATGCTTTCTACTTCTTTATTCACTTCTACTTGGCGCGCATCCAGAAATTCATCTTTCTTGATGAGTCTTTTTTCAGTTTCCTTGAACTCTAATACCTTCTTTCTTTCTTCTTCTCTCGCTGCCGCCAATTGCTCCTCTGACTTTTTCTTGGCTTCATCGAGAATACGTTGGGATTCTTCTTTGGCACTGACCATCATCTGCTTGATGTCTATCTCGATGGATCGGCGCTTGCCGAGAGCCACGATAAAACGCAAGTAGTAGCCAACGAGAATACCCAAGAGTAGTACTCCGGCACCTATTAGAACTATTGTTAATGTTATACTCATAAGCTTTTTACCAGCTTACAAGAACATGCCACTATATTTGTGGTTTGATTCCGCTCGAATCTACGACTGAAGTTATATTTTTTAAATTTACTCTAGCGCTTTTTCTTTTAGACTTCATCATAATATATAGTATGTTCTTCCAAACCAGCTTAATTAAACGAAAATAATTTTTTAAATCTACTCGTTTAGTATAACAAATTTAAGCCTTTTTGTCTACGATAGGTTTTGATTTAGTGACTATTTCGTCGATAATGCCGTATTTCTTGGCTTCGCTGGCATCCATGAAAAAGTCTCTTTCTACGTCTTTTTCTACTTGGTCTACAGATTTTCCAGTGTTTTTAGCTAGGAGCTTGTTCAGATTGTCCCGAGTTTTAAGGATATGCTTGGCAGTGATAGCGATGTCGGTAGCTTGACCCTCCACTCCGCCTAGAGGCTGGTGGATCATGACTTCAGCGTTTGGCAGGATGAAGCGCTTGCCTTGCTTGCCAGAGGATAGAACGATAGCTGCACCAGAGGCTGCCATACCTACACAAAAAGTAGCCACGTCAGGACGAATGTGGTTCATAGTGTCCACGATAGCCATAGTAGAAGTAACAGAACCTCCTGGTGAGTTTACATAGAGGTAGATGTCCTTCTTGGAATCCTCAGATTCGAGAAATAGTAGCTGAGCAATGATGATGTTTGCAGTATGGTCGTCTATTGGACCAGCCAAGAAGACTATACGTTCGCGTAGCAGGCGAGAGTAGATGTCGTAAGCTCTTTCGCCAAATTGTGATTTTTCGATAACGGTTGGTATTAACATAAGTTCAGTATATGAAAAAATCCAGACTTTTTCAAGTCTGGATTTTTCGGGGCTATTTTGGTTCTTTATTGATTTTCGAGAAGGTTGAAAATCATTTCGTTGGTTAGAACATTTTCAGCGTGCATTCGAGCTCGTTCCGGATCAGCTTCCTTATAATGTTCGAGGATGTGAGCCACTTCTTTGGCTACTGCTTCGTCGCTCGCTACTATTTTTTCTACTTTTGCTATTTCGTTTAGTATGAGGGCGAGCTTGGCTTTCTTTTCTCCATCAGTTCGGAATTCTTTTCTCAAATCTTCACGCTTTTTATTTAGATGAACTAGATAGTCATCAAACTTGAGTCCCATTTGAGTGATATCTGATTCCATCTTGTGTAGGATGTTATCAAGCTCTACCTCTACCAAAATATCTGGGAGTTCTACTTCGGATTCATCGATTATTTTCTCAATGATCTTGATGCGAGTTTTTTCTTTGAGAGTATTAGTTTTTTCAATTTTTAAATTCTCTCGAAGTTTTGTTTTGAAATCCTCGATGCTTTCAAAAGGACCGAGACCTTTGACGAATTCCTCGGTGAATTCTGGTAACTCTGGCTCTGGAAGCTTGGCTTCTTCACCTTCTGCTTTATCAGGCACGTCCTTCATGTTTATCTTTGGGGCACGAGCTTTTCGAATATCTAGAATAGTATTTTCCAAATCCTCTTCTGTAACCGATGTATCTTTTTCTTTGTCAGTTAGGTCGCTAGTGATTTTCTTTGCTAATTTCTTGTAGTCCGGAAGTTTGATCGGAGGGAGGACTGCAGTTTTTATTTTAAAAGCGAGCGGATTGTTGCGAGCGAGTTTTAGGATAGTGATTTCAGGGCGACTGATGGCATCTATTTTATTTTCTTCCAATATTTTCGGATACTGCTCATTCAAAGCCATGTTTGCCATTTCCTCGAGTACTGAAATTTCAGGGATTTTGGATGATAAAACACTCTCAGGCACTTTGCCATCTCTAAATCCATCGAGTTTTACATTTTCGCCGATTTTCTTTAGCGCCCTTGCGTAATAAGCCTCAAAAGAAGTTGCATCCAATTCTCCCACTATTTCTATTTCACTTTTCGGTAGTTTCTTTATATCTATTTGCATTTTTTATTTTAAACTTAACTTTTCTTAAAATTCAGAATCTAGACTATCCAAGTCTATGTTATTTAGTTCGGCTTCAATTTCAGTAGAAGTCGAAGTATCTTCTGGTGCCATTATGTCAGTGGTGTCATTTTCTGTTTGAGGTGTTGGGGCTACGGCACCTTTTTTGAAAAGATAAACTCCACCGACGATGAGGATAATAACGATTATTACTGAACCTATTAGCGCACCGTTTGTTTTATTTTCTGGCTCCATATTGTTTAAGTTATTTAATAATTAGTTTGTATCTGTACCATTGTCATCCGCAGAGTCTGTGCCTTCAGCATCTACTCCATTGTCGTCGGCACTTTCATCTTCGTCCCCAGAGTCGTCATCGAGTCCTCTTAGAGTTTTTAATTCTTTGATTGAGTCATGAAGATAATTTTTTGATTCCTTCAATAAATCTTTGGCTTCTCGGGCTTGTAGTTTAATTTGTTCGAATAATTCCGGAGTCATGTTTTCACATGAATTTTCTGGGACTACACCCTTTATGGCGTCTAGTTTTGTCTTAGCATCTGCTAGTTTTGTCTTTGATAATGCTAGTGCTCCCTCTGCTGCTACGGTGTCCTTACCTTCTGCTTTTAGCTTTACTACTACTCCGTTTACGCGGGTTTGGAATTCTCCTAGTTTAGATACTGCTTCGGTAAATTTACCTGAAAATGCTTCCTTGGCCTTTTCACAAAACTCTAACTTCTTTTCACTCCTAGCGTTTTTCCATTCTTCCTTTTTTGTTTTCAGTTCTGCCAAGAATACATCTCGTTCTGTTTTCAGTTTTTCTTTGAATGCATCACGTTCTGTCTTTATTTTATCTTGAAGCACTTCACGTTCTGCTTTTATTTTTTCACGCACGGCTTCTCGTTCTTCTTTTGTTTTTTCACTCAAATCTTCTCTTTCGGTCTTTGCTTTTTCTTTAAAAGTCTCTCTTTCGGTTTTTACTTCTTCCTTGAAAGTTTCCTTTTCCTTCTTCAGCTCTTCTTTTTTTGCTTCTCGTTCTAATTTTAACGCATCTTTAGCTTCGTCTCTTTCATCGTTCTCGATTTTACCAGACAGAGAATCGTCATCATCACTACCGCCATTTTTTTCTGCTCTACTTGTCGAAACCAGTCCGACCGAGAATACTAAACAGATAAATACCAGAAAACCAATATATTTTTTCATATTTTTATTATGTTATTTGATAATCGCGAACTCTTTAATTGTACACCAAAAGGAGGTTATTTGCTGAACTTGGCTTTGTATAGTTCTTGAGATTTTTTTATAGCTTCAATTGCCTCAGATTTATCTTTAAAACCATGAACAGTAACTACTGCTGGCTTACCTTTTAGATTCTTTAGATTCTCAAAAAAGTCCTTGAATTCCTTTAGTGTATGTTTATTTAGATCAGCTAGGCCTTTTACGTCGTCCCAGCGTCTATCGTCTGCTGGTACAGCGATGATCTTGTTGTCGGATTCTCCTGTATCAGTCATCTCCATCAATGCTACTGGGCGAACATTTGCCAAAATTCCGGGGTGAAGAGGGTAGGTGGTTAATAGTATTACGTCCAGCGCATCACCATCTTCCCAGAGTGTCTGCGGAGCAAAGCCGTAGTCAAATGCATACGCAGCTGCACCATAATTTACTCGATCGAGTTTGATGAGTCCGGTTTCTTTATCGATCTCGTATTTGTTGTGAGAACCTTTTGGAACTTCAATTATGCAATTGAATTCTTCAGGTACATTTTCTCCTATTGATATGTCGTGCCAAAGATTCATATATTTTTATTATACTATAAAATTATAATTTATTCTGCAGCCTTCTCAGTATCTTCTTTAGTTTCTTCGGTAGCTTCAGACTCTTTTTCTTTTGGAGTAGCGCCGTCACCTTTGATATCTATTCTCCAGCCAGTGAGTTTTGCAGCTAGGCGAACGTTTTGTCCTCCTTTACCGATAGCTAGTGATAGCTGATCGTCAGCGACTTCTACGGTAGCCTTGTGTTCTTTTTCATCTACATCTATAGAGATAACTTTTGCAGGAGAAAGAGCATTGGTAACGAAAGCCTTTGGATCTTCTGACCAAGGTATGATGTCGATTTTTTCTCCACCAAGTTCAGCAGTAATAGTGTTTACACGTGTTCCTTTTTGTCCGACACATGAACCCACAGCATCGATATGATCATCGTTTGAGTGCACAGCTATTTTGGAACGAGCGCCAGCTTCGCGGGCTACGGATTTGATTTCTA
>CAYYKS010000036.1:0-5839 GCA_964469255.1 uncultured Candidatus Saccharibacteria bacterium
TCCTTCCTGATAAAAGCTGGAGTACCAGTACTCGAGAGCCTACTAATGATTGAGGAGCAAACTTTAAAGAAGAAGCATTCTATTATTTTAAAAACTATTATCGCCGACGTCTCAGAGGGGCAATATCTTTCCAAGAGCATGACCAAGTTTACCAACGTCTTTGGAGATTTTTCCATAAACATAATTGCCTTTGGAGAATCCACCGGCATGCTGTCTGAAAATTTGGAATATTTAGCGGAAGAATTAAAAAAGAAAAACACTCTTCGTAAGAAAATAATTGGAGCCTTTATCTACCCTATCATTATTACCATTGCTACATTTGGCATTACGGCATTTCTCATGATATATCTTTTCCCTAAAATTATGCCGATATTCTCGAGCCTCCATATTGACCTGCCCCTATCTACTAGAATCGTCATATTTTTAAGCCAGTTCTTGCGCGAGTATTATGTATTTTTAATACTAGGACTTATAACCCTGGCGATAAGCCTAATAGTTGCAATAAAAAAGAAACCAACTTGTAGATTCTATTTTGATAAACTCCTATTAAAAATACCACTCATCGGAAAAGTTATTCAACATTACAATCTCGCAAACTATACTCGCACTATGGGCTTACTGCTCAAAAGTGGAGTCACTGTATCTGAAGCACTCGAGATTACTACAAAAATCACCGGAAATACCGTCTACAAAAATGAACTCGAAAAGATGATCGATTTTATAAATCGGGGTGAAAATATGTCTACTTGCATGAATACAAACAGGGAAATCTTTCCTGAAATCCTAACTCAAATAGTATCCGTGGGAGAGCGTAGTGGAAATTTATCCAAATCTTTATTGTATCTATCAGAACTCTACGAGGGAGAAATAGACGACTTCACTAAAAACCTCTCCACCACGATTGAGCCAGTACTAATGATAATTATGGGATTACTTGTTGGATTTATAGCGATTTCAATCATCACCCCTATTTATAGTATTACTCAAAATTTAACTCCAAAATAAATGAAGCATAACGGTTTTACACTCATTGAGATACTGGTAGTTACTGCCATCGTTGGAATAATTTTAAGTTTTGGTATGACCATAGATGTAAATGCCGTAAAGGGTGATACTCTCCAAGCTGAAAAATTAACAATCGTAAGCGCTTTAGAACGAGCACGGAGTCATGCAATGGCAAACATGTTCGACGACAATCATGGCTTTTGCTATATAGAGCCGAATTATGTTGTCTTTAAGGGAAACAATTGCGTCAACACTAATAGCGAACTAATACCAGCTAATGTAAACATCGCTTCAGATGCTTCCACCTCCTTCCCCGATAAAATAGTATTCGAACGTCTCACTGGTAGAACCACCCCAACCACTCTCCAAATAAGCCATGGCTTATTTGGAGCCAATATAAAAATAAACAATGAAGGAACAATTGATTGGTAAAAAAAATATACGCCTCACTGCACAAACCGGCATGTCTACACTTGAGGTATTGATAGCTTTTACTATCATCACTCTATGTGTTGGTGCTGTAATTCTACTAAATTTCGGCAATCAATCTATCGCCACAAGCTTGCAAACTGGAGGTGAATCGATATCCCAAACCCAAGAAACCTTGGAATCCGCACGAGCAACATCGATAGAAAACTATAACCAAGTACAAGATTGCGATGACACCACCGCAAAACCTTGCTCGGATACAGCTGACTCATTTTATAGCAGGAAACTTACAATAAGTTCAGCAACTCAGTGCGCTAAAAATATAAAAAGTAGCACAAGCTTTTACCTAAATCATCAAATATTAACCACAGACTTTATAACAAAACTGACTGACACAGTGACTGCGCTAGCCCTCGGCGGTGACTGTTCTGGTGTCTCCCCCTCAGGAGACTGGTCAAATCCAGAAAAATTAAATTCCATAGATACCCTACCCACGGATTTAAAATCTACAGGTCTAGATGTAAAAAACAAAATCGTATACATTAGTACTGACCCTTCGCTTGCAACAGATCCTGACTTTTTTATTTTTGACGCAAGTAATACTTCTGAAACTTCACCACCCGTTTTGACTGCAAGTATAAACACCGGCCCCGGACTAAGTAGTGTAGATGTGGCTGGGTCCTATGCCTATGTAGCCAATGATAGTAAGAATGGACAACTACAAATAATTGATGTGAGTGATGCAGATAATCCCATACTAATAACTACTATGAATGTTGTACCAGGGGGCACAGACATAAACACCGTAGGAGCAAAAGTTTTTTACCACAACAAAAAAATCTATCTGGGTTTAAAGAAAAATATCTATGCAGAATTTTATGTGATAAATGTCGAGAATCCACTAAATCCAAGCCTCCAGGGAGGCTACGAATTAAACTCTTCAGTAAATTCTATAAGCGTAAGTGGCGATTATGCCTACATAGCGAATCCAAATGCCGAAGAAGTAACAATAGTAGATATTAATGAAAATAGTTCGAAATTTATGCAAAGGGTGGGTGGTTTTGATGCTCCAGGTGGGTCTGGAAACGGAAAAAGTATTCGAATCATTGGAAATAAACTATACCTCGGACGAACAGTCGGCAACATCGAGTTTTATATCCTAGATATTACCGATCCTAAAAATCCATCTATCTTGGGTTCGAACAATATCAATTCCAGCGTAAAAGACCTAGTGGTTGCCGGAGATTATGCATACCTCGCCACATCAGAATCGGGTTCAGAATTCCAAATTTTAGATATTTCTGACAATTCAAATCCTATTCTTATAGGAAAATATAATTATTCATCAGGATCAACAGGCGTGGACTACGAAGACAATTTGATCTATGTGTCGAATGAAAACGAGGACGCACTAATTATCATTAAACCTGCAACACAATGAAAAAGGGGTTCACACTTATTGAAACAATCATATACATCGGGCTCTTTAGCCTACTGCTTGGAACTGCCTTTATAGCTGCTTACCATATCATCGATGGCTCACGCGAACTACACGCAAGAACTGTGGTGCAAATTGAGGGAAATTTTGTAACAAGGAAAATAAACTGGGCACTGATTGGGGCTGAAACTATCACTATCCCCTCATCTAGTCCTACAACAAACTTGAGAGTTACTAAATACGACGGAACCAAAATCGAGATCTGCTTGGATGGAAACAAAATAAAAATACACCAAGGAGCTTTTGGTTCTTGCAATGACGCAGATTATTCAGCACTTACCACAGAAAACGTTTTAGTATCACACCTGGAATTTAAACTCATTCCAGCTACTGGTTCTAGTCCTAAGGGTATAAAATCTACAATAATAATCACTGAAAATAAAGCTGACTTCCCTTTTACTATTACTAAATACCTACGACAATAATAATGAAAAATTATAATAAAAAAAATCGAGGCTTTGTAGCACTAATTACCTCCGTAATTATCTCTACTGTTTTGCTGATGGTGGCGACAAATTTGAGCCTGACTGGTTTCTATGCACGTTCAAATCTGCTGGACTTTGAACTGAAAGAAATGAGCTACCATCTGGCGGAAGCATGTATAGATACGGCAATTCTAAAAATCATAAATAATCCAAACTATAATCCAACCAACGAATCAGTAGATATAAATGAGTACAAATGCGCAATAGAATCAATTACTGGCAATATAATCAAAACCAAAGCTGACTATAGAAATTATATTACCAATCTCGAAGTAGAGATAAATCCATCAGATATGTCTATCGTGAGATTTGAAGAGAAATAACTTTGATTAATTTGCATTAATTACCCCTCTCGTAATAGGCCCCATGATACCATCGGGAACAAGACCTTTGGACTTTTGGAAAAGCATAAGGGCAGATTTGGTAAGTCGTCCAAAGAAATTGGTTTCGTTACCTAGAGATCCGGGACCAGACAAGGCCACAGGAAATCCATTTGCATTTAGATACTTTTGTAATTCTTTTACATCTTCACTAGTAGATCCAACACGTAATGTTTTAGTGAAAATATAGTTCTGGATTGTATTAGCTATATTTGAATTTGAGTCTGTATTATTTGATGTATTACTTGTGTTTGCGTCTTCAGGTTTACTTCCTCCAGAGTATGACCTTGGTCTACTACCACTACTATTACTTGCTGGAATAATTTCGAAGTTAGCAGTTACCGACAAATCAGCAGTTATGTTTGTATCTGTTCTTGGGTTAGCTGTAGAAGCATCACTCCAGTCTAGGAAACGATATCCAGCATTTGGTACTGCTGTTACTGCTGTACCATCCGCTCCTTCATTTATAGTTTGAGATGCTGTTCCAGTGAGAGTACCATTTGCTCCGGCGGTGTAGGTGAGGGAGTAGGTGGTGACCATAGCTGAGAGTTTACTAATAAAGACATCTCCCTGTCCTGCGGAAATTAAATTACTTGTTCCAGCTCCGGGGTCAAAATCTACAGTATCGTAAAACTGTCCTACAGCGTAGACATTCTCACTGGAGTCGACTGTGATAAATATGAGTTCTTCATCACCTATTCCCCCCATAGCTTTTGCCCAGACAAAATCACCATCAGTATCGAGCTTGCTGATAAAGAAATCGCCATTCGCTACCGACGCCAGATTACTTGTTCCAGCCCCTGGGTCAAAATCCACAGTATTTCGAAAATATCCTATAGTGTAGACATTACCACTGGAGTCAGTAGTAATTGATGTACCACTGTCGTTGAAAACCTCTCCTATTCTTTTTACCCACACAAAATCACCAGCAGTATCGAGCTTGCTGATAAAGATATCAGTATCCCCAGCGGAAGTTAAATTACTTGTTCCAGCACCGGGGTCAAAATCAGCAGTAGCTTGAAAATATCCTGTAGTGTAGACATTTCCACTAGGGTCAGTAGTAATTGATCTACCAATTTCACTACTTATTCCCCCCATAGCTTTTGCCCACACAAAATCACCATCAGTGTCGAGCTTGCTGATAAAGGTATCGCTCTCTCCATCCACCCCAGCTGCAGTTAAATTACTTGTTCCAGCTCCTGGGTCAAAATCAACAGTATCTTGAAAAGATCCCGTAGTGTATACATTCCCACTGGTATCAATAGTAATAGATGTACTTTCATCTGCGATTATTCCCCCCATAGCTTTTGCCCAGACAAAATCACCATCAGTGTCGAGCTTGCTGATAAAGAAATCTCCCTCTCCATCCACCCCAGCTGCAGTTAAATTACTTGTTCCAGCTCCGGGGTCAAAATCTACAGTATCGTAAAAAGGCCCTGTAGTGTAGACATTTCCACTAGAATCAACTGCAATTGATGCGCCACGATCATCTTCGGTTCCACCCATTCTTTTTGCCCAGACAAAATCACCATCAGTATCGAGCTTGCTGATAAAGATATCAGTATTCCCGGCGGAAGTTAAATTACTTGTTCCAGCTCCGGGATCAAAGTCAACGGTACTATTAAAATATCCTGTAGTGTAGACATTTCCACTGGAGTCGACAGTGATTGATACACCACCTTCACTATCTGTCCCACTTAGTCTTTTTGCCCACATAAAATCACCATCAGTATCGAGCTTGCTGATAAAAATATCAAGATTTCCAGCGGAAGTTAAATTACTTGTTCCAGCTCCTGGGTCAAAATCAACAGTATCTTGAAAAAACCCAGTAGTGTATACATTTCCACTGGAATCAATAGCGATTGATCCATTACCGTCTTGGAGTGTTCCCCCTATAGTTTTTGCCCAAGTAAATTCGACATCGTCAGCAGCTAAAACATAAGGTGCAAAACCACTAAAAGAAAAAATAACTAACAAAATGAGTGCGCTTGAAATAATATTTTTGTAAAACATACAATTCATTATACCAGAAAAACAACTAC
>CAYYKS010000037.1:0-5712 GCA_964469255.1 uncultured Candidatus Saccharibacteria bacterium
TATAGAATGAGTAGAAAAGAAGTGAGAAAAACTCACCGAAAGTTATTTCACCCGTAAAAATCAGGTAAAGCATAAAAAGCATAATACCTGTACGAAGAAAATTCACCACAGTCCCCTGAATGAAAGACATGGACCGGATATATTTTAATTTTTTTAGTTCGAGTTCGAGTATTTTCTCGGTTGTAGTATTTAATCGATCAATTTCCTGCTTTTCAAGTCCCAATGATTTTACCAGCTCAATATTACGGAGGGATTCAGTAGTAGAGCCAGCTAGGGCAGTAGTTTCCTTTACTATCAGCGTCTGGATGTCTTTAATTTTTTTGGTTAGAACAGAGCTGAGCAGTCCTAACAAAACAGGTACTATGAAAAAAACAACTGCTATCATCCAGTAAACATTTATAGAGTAAATGGTCACAAATATAAAACCAACCAATGACACAAAGAGAATATTTACAAAAGCAGCTATGAATTTTTCGCTATCAACTCTGGCTTTCTGTAGTTTTCCCAGTGTCTCCCCGCTCCGCTCATCTTCAAATACACTAAAGGGTAGTGAAAGTGTGTGGGATACTCCATCACTATACAAATCCGCCCCCACGCGCTGACTAACTCTGTTTAGATAAAAATCTTGGAAATTTTTCGCCACTCTAGATACAAAGGCTACAAAAATAGTACCGAGCAGTAGAAACCCGACCCCGTAAAGGAATTCACTTTTTGTATACAGCTCTGGCTTAGTAGCATAATCATCTACTACATGACGGAATATGTATGGATCTAAAAGCGAAAACACTTGGTTTATAGTGGCTAAAACCAATGTCAGTACGCAAAGCTTCCAGTATTTTTTTAGATAAGGGTAAAGTATTTTCATGTATCTATCTTACCAGAGAAAGTTGCTTCTTCACAGTTGTGTAAATAAAAGCTAAAGAGAAAATACAGCCTTGGATAAACACTATTAGTCCCCCAGTAGATACATCGAGATAATAGCTACCATATGCACCAACTATAGAACTAAAAACGCTCGAAGCAGTGGCGATCCAAAGCATATTCGAAAACTTTTTGGTAAGCAAGAATGCTGTAGAGCCTGGAGTAACAAGCATAGCTATGACTAGAATAATACCCACAGTCTGCATGGAGATAGTGATGGTGACCGCGAGCAAAACTAAAAGCGCATAGTGTATAAAGCGCGCTGGTATACCGATGGACTGAGTATGCATGGGATCAAAACAAAATAGAAGCAGAGTCCGGCGGAATGCGAGTATTATTCCCAATATGACAATTGAAGCTATGATAGTAATCCAAGCGTCCGCATTGGAAATACCCAGCACATAGCCGAATAGCACATGCATGAGGTCTATCGAGCTTGGAGTACGCGAAATCAAAACCAAGCCGAGCGCAAAAAGCGTTGTGAAAACTATTCCCATCACTGCGTCTTCTTTTATTTTGGAATTGTCTTTAATGAGTCCAATAAAGAGCACCGCGAGCAACGCAAAACCAAAAGCTCCGAGGAAAAAAGGAATTCCTAAAATATAAGCTATCACTACTCCAGGCAACACCGCATGAGACACAGCGTCCCCTAGAAGCGACCAGCCTTTTAATATCAGAAAGCAAGAAAGCACGGCACACACAGCACCAACCACCGAAGACACAATGATGGCCTTCACCATGAATGGATACGCGAGAGGTATAGTTATTATTTCAAGTAAGTTCATATTATTTTTAGTTATTTTTTAAATTGAATATGATGAATCGCTCCATCGAAAGTTTGCGAAACCAATTCTCTAGTAAAAACCTCATCAGTAGGACCATAAGCTAAAATGGCATTTTTAACTAGGGCTACATAATCACAATACTCAGATAGCGACGTAAGCTCATGAGTAGATAAAATTATAGTCTTACCTTCATGTTTTAAAGTAACTAAAAGTTCAGTCAGAGCTTTCTCGCTTTTAGCATCCACTCCTGCGAAGGGTTCATCGAGCAGTAATATTTTTGCTTCTTGGGCTAAAGCCCGCGCCACAAAAACTCTTTTCTTCTGACCACCAGAGAGCTCGCCGATTTGCCTATCTTTAAAACTGTGCATACCAACCTTAACTAAGGCTTCGTCTACTTTTTTGTGATCGTGTCCTGTCGGGGTGCGAAAAATATTTTGAGTACCGTACCGGCCCATCATAACCACATCATAAACAGATACTGGAAAATCCCAGTCCACCGATTCGCTTTGTGGCACATAGGCAACGAGTCCCATTTTCTGCGCACGCTCTGGTGTCTCACCGCAAATTGATACATGTCCGGTGGTAGGCTTGAGTAGTCCGATAATTACTTTGAACAAAGTAGATTTCCCCGCCCCGTTCATTCCGATGACACCAGAAAAAGAACCAAACGGAATATTTAGATCAGAGTCACTGAGCGCTACAAAATTGTGGTAGCGAACCGAAAGATTTTTTATTTCTATTGCGTATGATGGTGTTTGATTGCTCATTTTTTTATTTATTCAGCTTTATTTAATAGGCCGTTTACAATTGTTGATACTGCGTGTTCGAGAAGTTTTAGATAAGTAGGAGCTGGTCCGTCGGCAGATGAAAGAGAATCCACATACAGTAGCCCGCCAAGTCTGGCTCCAGAAGCTTGCACTACTTCTTGCTGAATTCTCGGCTCAATAGTACTTTCGCAGAAAACCACATCTATTTTTTTATTCTTCACCTCGTCTACTACGTGGGCGATTTGTTGTGGAGATCCTTGAGATTCATCATTGATAGCCCACAGATAAAGCTCGTTTAATCCATAATCCTTGGTCAGATATGTAAAAGCTCCTTCGCAAGTGACCAAGTACCTCTTTTCTTTTGGTAGTGTTGCTATAGATTCCCGCATGTGAGTATCTAGTGCTTTGATTTTGTCAGAATATATTTTTGCATGTTCATCGAAATAAACTGCATCCTCTGGAGAAAGTTCTCCAAGAGCTTTGCGAATATTTTCTACGTAAATGAGCGCTTGCTTTGGGGACATCCAAACGTGAGGATTTGGTTTGTCTTTGTATAAACCTTCTTCGATGGAAATCGGGGTGACGCCCTCGCTCAAGGTCACGTGTTTTACATCCGGAATACTATTGTAAAGTTTACTTGCCCATACTTCTAGATTTAGACCATTATCAAAAATAATGTCCGCCTTGGAAGCACGAACAAGGTCGCCCGGAGTTGGTTCATAACCGTGAATTTCTGTGCCTGGCTTGGTAAGAGAAATAGAATCAATCCTGTCGCCGCCTACTTCGCGAACCATGTCAGAAATAACTGTAAATGTAGACAGTACTGTTTTCTTATCGCTTTTAGTGATATTTATTTTGTCCCCCAAAGAAGATAAAAAGAACACACTAAAAAGCGCTAGCAATAAAACCAAAATAATTAAATATTTTTTCTGCATGTTTTCTTAAATTAATAACAATAAAGAGTCCGGCATTTGCAGGACAAAATTTATAAAGTAGAGAATTGAATAGAGTTCGGAAAACTACTAAAACAAGGAGATACTTAAGTGCTAAAGACAGTATATATTAAAATATAAAATTATGCAACTGAAACTAAAAAGGTGTCGTGGCACCTGATTAGTGCAAACGACACCTGTTGATTGTAGACCCACGAGTCTTGAGAGTCAGTTTTGGACCTTCTCCCAGGAGATGACCACCGCGTCCGCAAGGAGTTCCGACATGGCACTAGCATTCTTGCCACGACCATTGGCACGCAGGAACGAGCCTTCGGCGATTGAGGCAGTGAAGAGGTCGAACCTGACACTACCGAATCGTCTGGTGGCTTTTTCCATGAAAACCGCCAGAGACGCCTGGTGGATTTCGATCTTGTACGGCTCTGGATCATCCCCAACGTACATGTCCATCTTGAAGAACGAACCGATGGGCATGCTTAGGAGCTTCTTCTCGGCCGTTGTGGGCTCTTTCTTTTTCGTCACTTTTTCTCCTTAGAAATTGTGATGGCGAAGTACCATCTGCACATTATTATGCATTTTTTGGGAGAAAAGTCAATGCCAGCTAGGAAACTCTTTCTAGTAAATGTTCAGTTAAATTATGTAGTTTAGTTCCTACTAAGTCGCATACTTCAGAAAGATGCGAACCCTGTTTTAAATCAGGGGTTAATGACACACTTAGTAAATAACACTTCCCTCTCGGGTTCATGACAAAATCAGATTTTAGATAATGCTCGGCGTTTATATGTGAATGAATTTCACGAGCGAGGTTGGAAAGCTTTTCTTTTTCTTCGTTTGAAAAATTTCCATAAGAATTTCCAAGTGGAAATGTATATAAATCCTCACCTCTAAAATCCCGCACACTGTGCAATGAGGCAATTTTTCCTTCTATAAATTCTTCTACTAAAATACTTTTTTCATGTTTCACTCCATCTTCTATCGCACCGACTAGTTCATCGAAAGTTTTGGCGAGGTGAATACCCATGCTGGTGTCTGGCGTAAATGATTTTACAATCCACGGCGCGCCAAATTTTTCATGTACTTCTTTAGCTTTTTTTATCGAGTATCGCTCTCGCGGTCCATCAAAGTCTTCTTGATACAAAGGCAGTACTAAATGCCTCGGCATCGGTACATTTATTTGCTTCATATGTTCGCGCAGTAGATCTGCGCTGTTTTCTAAAACATTAGAATATGAACCAGCTCCCACTATCGGCACCGAAAAACTTTTAAAAATATTTGAAGACTCATGATCCGCCACATTCCAAACCATATCTACCTTGTGAACTAAATCATGTGGAGTCTCTGGCAATCCACCCACATGCCACACGCCATCTTTATCAACCAAAATATCTACAACTTTGTATTTCTCTCCTAAATTTTCATTTATATGTTTTATTATCTCCCCACCTTTCCGCAACGAAGAATCGTAGTGTTTACCTTTTCCCCCTCGCAATATTCCAATTCGTTTTTTGTTAGCAACTTCCATCCCTATATTTTATCATAAAGAAAAATTACTCCATAACGACAAGACCACTGAGAGGCTAGGCCTAGTCAGTGGTTTGAATTATGATACTTATTTTGCCCGCGGGCGACGACTTGTGGAAACATCGTCGCCCGCTTGGAGATCACCGACGCTTGGGCTTGCGTTTCGGCTCGAGTCGACAGAACTCATATACATCGACAAGAATTGCCGGAACGTTGAGCATCACACCCCCGAACCTCTTTGGTGTTGCACCTTCGCTCCTCCGTGCACTCGGAACTCCGATGGAGTGCCAATGCGCTAAATCATGGTGGATGATCTCGGGCCCGACGAAACCGAGACAGACCTCATTCGGCTTCAATTCAGGATGAGAGAACATCAACGGATCTTTCTTTCGTAACTCTTGTACTCTTTTTTCAACTTCGGCTTGGTCCATAATGGGGCCTCCTTCACAAAAGAGATTACACTAAAATTTAAGTCTGTCAAACAAAAAACACCACTCTTTCGAATGGTGTTTTTTAGGAGTCCCGCATTTTATCAGGCGGGTGCTGTACTTTGTTTTGTTTCGTTCTATTGTCCCGCGAACGGGACTTAACTTTTTTATTTTATATGTCTTTCCATATAGTCGAGTTCATTTTAAGTTTGAACAAAAACTATTGCTCGCTCAATTGAGGCGAACAATACCGACTCACGTGAGTCCGATATTCCGAAGAACATCGAACCCGTTTTTCAAATTGAATTAATCCACGAGCAGCTTCCGCTACCCGTGCCTT
>CAYYKS010000038.1:0-5507 GCA_964469255.1 uncultured Candidatus Saccharibacteria bacterium
TGATCCACAGAAAAAGCTTCGTTCACATAAACATCTCCGAGTTTGGCTAAGCTCGAGGCAAAAAATTTATCACAAGATTGTTCACCCTTATCGTTGCGAAGGTTTTCAAGCAATAGCACATCTCCGTCTTTCATATTATTCACAGCTATTTCTGCTTCTAGCCCCAAGATATTTGCTACAAAGCTAGATTTTATAAGCTTTTTTAGAACATCTGCCACTAGGTCCAAACTATCCCCTCCTTTCCCAAGGTGGGTAATCAAAATAACTTTTGCGCCTTTTTGCTTGAGATACTTTATTGTAGGCAATGCTTTACGAATTCGAAAATCGTCTTCTACTACTCCATCTTTTATGGGCACATTGAAATCTACTCGTAGCAACACTCGCTTACCTTTCAGGTTCTTTATTTGTCTGATATTTTTCATACTCTGGTTTCGGATATTTTTACAATCTCTAGAAATTTCTGCGGATCGAGCGAAGCCTTGCCAACCAAGAGTCCATCTACCTCACCGTTTTGCAAATAATCTCCTGCATCTTTGTTGTCCACTGAGCCACCGTAGAGAATTCGCGACTTATGAGCAACCTCGTGCGTACTGATATCCGAAAGAGTTTTGCGGATGAATATCACCATCTCTCTCGCATCAGCTGCTGTGGCGTCTCGCCTGTTTGGACTGCTAGAGATGGCCCAGATGGGTTCATAGGCAAAAATTATTTTTGAGATTGAATCGCGTGATACACCCTTGGTGCATTCTAGAATTTGGTTCTTTACTATTTCAAAATATCCATGATCCCGGTCTCGCTCTTTTTCTCCGATACAAAGTACAGGCACAAGCCCGCAAGTAAGTGCAGACTTTAATTTTCTGTTTATTAATTCATTGGTCTCCCCCATCTCTCTTCTTTCAGAATGTCCGAGTATAACAAACTTCACTTTAGCACCATCAAGCATCTCCGTAGACACCTCTCCAGTAAATGGGCCGACGTCACCAGCGAAGGCGTCCTGAGCGCCAAGCTTTAGCTTGGAGGTACGAACCTTACTCAACCTTTCTAAATATAAAAAAGGTGAACACACTACTACTTCGGTTTTCTTGATTGCACTTAAAGACTTGGCAATAGTAGAAAACCACTTTTCCGCAACTTTCCCAGTCGTCGGGTTCATTTTCCAGTTGCCGATGATGATTTTCTTGTTTGGCATATGGCAAATTATATCATAACGCGGTAAAATAAGGTTAATGGACTTACACCCTCAAAATCGAGGATTCACCTTAATTGAAACCCTAGTCGGAACTGCTGTTTTTTTAGCTATAGCAATATCAGCTTACCAAGCTTTTGGTGTACTGATGAGTATCAGCCAGGTAACTAGAGCCAAAATCTCGGCTACTGAGCTCGCCAATGAAAGATTTGAGATAATCCGCAACCTAGCCTATAACGATGTGGGAATAGTGGCTGGTCTTCCTCTTGGAAAAATTGTCCGAGTTCAAAATATCACCAGAGATGGGTTCAATTTTACCCTTACTCACACTATCCGTAGCGTAGATGACCCTTTTGATGGCACGATCGGAGGAAGCCCGAACGACACATCCCCAGCTGATTATAAACTAGCTGATCTCGACATCACTTGTTCTAACTGCAAGAACTTTACTGATTTAGGCTTTACGACATTAATCGCACCTCATGCCCTGGAAACTGCTTCTACTAACGGAGCTTTGTTTGTACGGGCCTATGATGCAAACGGTCTACCTGTGCCACAAGCTGCCATACATATAGTAAACACTCAAACCAATCCAGACACTATAATCGATGAGACGACAGACAACGACGGATGGGTCAAAATAGTAGATGCTCCAGCCGGAACCAATGCTTACAACATAACTGCTACGAAAACTGGATATACTACAGATAGAACATATATTCCTGGCGGTGCAGCTGGCGCGACCCCAGTAAAACCTGATGTAACAATAGTTCAACAACAAATATCGCAAATAAGCTTGGCCATAGATAGAACTAGCTCGCTCAATGTATCCAGCTTCGATGCTACCTGTGCTGCACTTCCATCAGTAGGATTTTCTCTAACTGGAAGCAAATTGATTGGAACTGGAGTTTTGAAATATCCAACACAAAGCTTTACCACAAATGGTACCGGAACATACAGTATTCCATCTATCGAGTACGATACTTACTCTACCTTACTCACATCAGGATCATATGATCTGGCTGGAACTAGCCTAACTCAAAATTTCTTTATAAATCCAAACACAACCACGGAACTGCAACTAATAGCTGTACCTCATGTAAACCGCGCGCTTCTGGTAAATGTTGAAACTTCTGCGGGAGTGGCTATAGATGGAGCCACTGTTCAACTACAACTCACTGGGTTTGACGAAACTAAAACTACAAACTCTGGTGCGTGCCCAACCCCCGGCCAAGTATTTTGGAATGGCTTAGCTAGTGGAACATATTCTGTAACCGTATCCGCGCCTGGCTACCAGACAAACGAAATACCTAGCTATTCAGTGTCGGCAAATTGGCAGAATTTAAACGTAGTCTTAGTTCCGTAAACATATGAACGGACAAATATACAAAAAAAATACCGGCTTCACTCTAGTAGAGATACTTTTTGCAGTATCGATATTTATTGTTGTGTCCTTAGTAATGGGAGCGTTTGCCAGAAATACCTGGGTTTATAATTCTTTTATATCTTCTTCGTTCAATAACTTAAACGCAGGGAGAACCACTCTTAAAACCATGGTCGCTGAAATTCGCACTGCTTCTTCTGGAGATAACGGAGCCTATGTAGTCAGTGCTGCAAGCAACACTAGCTTCACAATCTACTCAGACATAGATAACGATGCACTGAAAGAACGAGTGCGATATTTCGTTAGCGGCAATAGCTTACGCAGAGGAGTAATCAAGCCTACTGGTAGCCCGCTCGGCTACACTGGAACAGAAGTCATAACAACTCTTATACCTAATATCACAAATGCTACCGTATTTGAATATTATGATAAAAACTATGACGGCACTACTGCATCACTCGCCTCACCTATCCAGATTCCGTCTGTTAGATTAGTAAAAATTACTGTCACTATCGATGAGAATCCGAATCGAGCTCCGGGACCAATCACACTGACCTCTCAGGTGACACTTCGAAATATTAAAGACAATTTATGATTAAAAACAACCAAAATAAAAAGCAGGTTAAAAATCGAGGTTCACTCATACTCCAAGCTATGATATTTGGGTCAGTAGCTATCGTAATCATCAATGCACTAGCGAGCTTTGCAGCCACTTCTATAAAGCTGAGCCGGCTCACTCATGTTAGAGAGCAAGCCTTCCAGTCTGCTGAAGCTGGTGTAGATTATTATAGATGGCACTTGGCTCATGCGGTCAGTGATTATCAAGACGGGACTGGAGCAGCTGGACCTTATGTACACACACTTTCTGATAAAGATGGAAATCCTATCGGACAATTTTCCTTAGAAATTACGCCCCCTACGTCTGGATCTAGCATCGTCAGTATCAAATCTACTGGGACTTCGAGCCTCGACTCTACTCAAACCAGAAAATTATCTACCCGTGTAGCTATGCCTTCTATTGCTGAAAACGCTTTTGCGGGAAATGACAATATGCGCTTTGGTGAAGGTACAGTAGTCTACGGTCCAATCAAATCAAATGGTGGTATACGTTTTGATGGATATGCTCACAATATAGTAAGCAGTGCTACTGCTACTTATTATGATCCAGACGATGCATCGAACTGCGGCGGCAATAATACTTATGGAGTACATACTTGCGTAGGAACAAATGACCCAGCCTATCCTACGACTCTACCAAATCGCCCCGATGTGTTTGGAGCTGGACGTCTGATGAGCCAACCAGAAATTGATTTTTCTGGATTTACTGCTGATATTGGCAATTTAAAAATTATCGCTCAGACTGCAGACGGATTTTATAGGGCGGCAGCTGGAGCTGGATTTGTCGGCTACCACATAGTTCTAAAAACCAACGATACTTTTGATTTATATAAAATAAACTCTTGGGCAAGTATTGGTAGCTCCTGTGATGACGGCTACACTACGAGCAGTTGGAGCGTAGGAACACAAACTCTCCAAGGTAATTATGCTTTCCCTACCAACGGAGTTATCTTCATTCAAGACCATGTAGTAATAGATGGACAAGTAAATACTGGCCGTCTGACAATCGTAGCAGCACTCTTGCCCGAACCTGCATCGAGTCAATACAAAAATATAATCATCAACAATGACCTGATTTATACAAACACCGACGGCACAGACTCTATAGGTCTAGTGGCCCAAGGAGGAATAATGGTGGGGCTAGTAAGTGAAGACGACCTTCGCATACATGGCGCACTGATGGCTCAGCACAATGCTGTGGGAAGATTTAATTTTCTAGGAAATGCTAGCTGTATTTACGAAAGTCGTTCGGTACTTACTTTGTATGGCATGATTGCATCTTATGCTAGATATGGATTTGCTTATGGAAGCCCAGCGTCTTCCGGATATACAAACAGAAATATCAACTATGATGCGAATCTACTCTACGCACCACCCCCACACTTCCCCCTAACCTCTAACCAGTATCAAATACTATCGTGGCAAGAAGTAAAATAATTATCTAATCTGGCTAATCTGCTGAGTTAGTTTGTCTATTTCTCTTTTGAGAGAGTCACTATCGTTTTTCAACTTGCCTATCTCTAGCTCTAAAGTTCTCTCCCTGGACTCAGTTTGTTTCTCTTGAGACTCGAGCAACACCTCTGAGCTATGAGTGGTACCATTTAAGTTTCTAAGCTTGGCTTCTAAAGCGTTTCTCTCTGCCTGCTTGCGCTCTTCGACAGAATGTTCATCGCCTATCTTTCGTTTAGTATCTGACTCCTTTCTTTTCACTCCGGCAAGCTCAGCCTCCTTATTCATAAGTTCAGTTTCTGCTTTAGCGAGCTCGCCCTGTAACCTAGTTATTTCTCTTCTTAAATCTACAGTATTACGCTCCAATTCTTTTTCTTTCTCTTCCGTGCTCCGTTCTTCACGGACCAAAACAGCTTCTGTAGTGTGTGTCGTACTGCGCATCAAAGAATCAATTTCTCTTTCAATTTTCACCACCTCCTCTTTATGCTTTTGACTGCTTATTTTTTCTTCGACAATTTTGTGTTTTATGTCATCTTCCCCTCTTTTTTCGCTTTCAAGCTTAGCTTTCTTTGACTCCAATTCTCTTTGCAATTTTTCTAAATCACTTTTTAAGTTATTGAGTCGAAGTTGTAAACGAACTTTTTCTTGAGCCCGTTGTTTGGCTTCGAAAATTTCTTTTTCCCTTTTTGCTTCTTCGGCTAACTTTTTTCTATTATTATCGTCAGTGGCAGAGTATATAATTTTGTTTATAAAATTATTTAATATTGTTCAAAACAGAATAAAGCGGAGAAATCATAGAAATCGCAAAGAAACCGACCGCGCTTCCGATCAAAAGCATTAGCACTGGTTCGATGATGGTGGACAGGTTTT
>CAYYKS010000039.1:0-5450 GCA_964469255.1 uncultured Candidatus Saccharibacteria bacterium
AAACTCGATTCTTCTGGTGACTTCGTCTGGGCTAAATCTACAGGTGGAACAGGTGCTGATTTCAGTAATTCTATAACTCTCAATACGGATGGTGGTGTATATACCACAGGACATTTTCAAAATACTGTGGATTTCGATCCTGGGGTAGGAACTAGTAATCTAACTTCAGCCGGAAGTTACGACTTTTTTATTCGTAAACTCGATTCTTCTGGTGACTTCGTCTGGGCTAAATCTACAGGTGGAACAGGTGGTGATCAAAGTCAATCTATTGTTCTGGATACCGACAGTAACATATATACAGCAGGGCATTTTAATGATACCGTCGACTTCGATCCCGGGGCAGGAACTAGTAATCTAACTTCAGCTGGGAGTAATGACGTTTTTATTCGTAAACTCGATTCTTCTGGTGACTTCGTCTGGGCTAAATCTACAGGTGGAACGGGTAGTGAATTTAGTAGGTCTATGACTCTTGATACTGACGGCAATATATATACTACAGGATTTTTTCCTGGCACCGCTGACTTCGATCCCGGGGTAGGAACTAGTAATCTAACTTCAGCGGGAGGTGACGACATTTTCATTAGTAAGCTTACTCCTCTTATTATAACTTATAGCTTAACTTACACTGCTGGATCTAATGGTTCACTTACCGGTACCATGTCTCAAACTATCAATGAAGGGGAAGACGGTACCGCAGTAACAGCAGTACCAGATTCCGGGTATCAATTTACAGAATGGAGTGATGCTTCTACCGACAATCCTAGAGTAGATACTGTTGTATTTGCTAATGTGAATGTAACTGCAAACTTTGAAATTATTCCAGTAAGTAATACTAGTGGTAGTAGACGTAGTTCAAGATCAACTACTTCTATTGAAACATCTACAGTAAATTCTACAAACACTTCAAGTCCAGAATCAGCTGTGCCTTCTGTCTGTACTATAACTACTAACATTTTAAAAATAAGTTCTCGTAGTGCGGATATATCTTGTTTGCAACAAAAGTTGAATACTTTACTTACATCAAATCTAGTTATGGATGGTATCTTTGGATCTTTAACCAAACAAGCAGTAGTAGACTTTCAAATCAAGAACAACCTTATTCCTGATGGAATTGTAGGTCCAATTACTAGAGGTTTTTTAAAGTAAAATTAAATTGGACTTTACACAGCGGTTTAGATAAAATAAGGGAATGATAGTCGACACTATTCTTTTCACACTGTACAAATTTGTCCTGACTGTAGTTTTTCCTCTTCTAGGTGTGATAATTTTGGGGCGCATAGCTTGGAAGCTTTGGATACATTATATACGGCAAGATTTTATCTCTGGTATTGAATATATAGTTTTAGAGATAGTTCCTCCGCGCGAAGTGTTGCGTTCCCCGAAGGCCATGGAATTATTTTTTACAAATGCGCTTTATCATTACAGTCACAAAGGAGGTAAAGAACAATATTGGCAAGGTGCTGTGTGGTTTTGGTTTTCTTTAGAAATTGCTTCGATTGAAGGACAAGTACATTTTTACATTCGCACACCTAGTCGTATGAAAACTTTGATCGAGACCCAGATGTATGCTCAGTATCCCCAGGCTCAAGTCAAGCAGGTAGAGGACTATACTTTGGCCGTAGACGAGATATCTCCAAGTAGTGCGTGGATGGGCTGGGGTTGTGAATTTGGACTAAAAAAGCCTGAAGCGTATCCTATTAAAACTTATGTAGATTTCGGATTAGATAAAGATCCAAAGGAAGAATTTAAAGTTGATCCGATTGCACCGCTTATAGAACTTTTTGGCTCGATTGAAAAAGGTGAACAGGTGTGGTTTCAGATTGTAGTGACTCCTTCAAAGAAAGAATATAAAACAAAAGGTACTTGGTTCGGTACGCATAATTGGACAGAAGAAGCAAAACAAGAATTGAGTAGATTATTGGGGCCTTATACTGCAGTTAAAAAAGGTAAGGAAGTGGGCTCTGATTCCAGAATCGAAATCCGTCCTCCGGATATTCTTAAGAAGGCTGTGGAAGGCATGATAAACAAGACCACCAAGCTTGGTTTTGAAACAGGTATCCGCCTCATGTATGTGGCCAAGAAAGAAAACTATAGTATGAATACTCGCCGAAATATCCGCTTGATTCTTCGTCAGTATGCCAATCCCGACGCAAATTCTTTCAGGCGTATGAATGCTACACAAGGGGATTATTACAGTAGTTACTTTGGTGCTTCGGAAGAAGTAGTTATGATGCTTTCTCAGCGCATGCTTCACGAATATCAAAATCGAGGATTTTTTCATTTACCGCTTCGCCACCACTTGCTAAATACTCACACTATTCCATGGGGTCTGCGAGGTCTTTTAAAGGTTTACAAGCATCCGCCTACTTATGTATTAAATGTTGAAGAGCTGGCAACCATCTGGCACTTTCCAGGCCAGATCCTCAAAGTTCCTACTCTTACTCGTATTGAATCCAAAGAGGCTGCTCCACCTCCAAATCTTCCACAATAATAATGAAAAACGTAAAACTTATAATCTTAATACTCTGTGTGGTGGTTTTACTTTTCTTTTTGAACGCGCCTACGGATTTCCCAGTCGGTAGTATCGTCACTGTGAATCAGGGTGATAGTTTGCGTAGCGTGTCCCTGAAATTAAAACAAGGTAATGTTATCCGTTCTCGGATTTTGTTCGAGGCTTTTATCATTATGTATGGCGGAGAAAAACACATCATTCCAGCTGACTATCTTCTAGATAAAAAAGAAACAGTTTATAACATGGCCAGGCGTATTGAGCGCGGAGAGAGGCACTTGGCCCCGATCAAGGTTACTATCCCTGAAGGGTTTACTATTACTGAGATAGCTGAAGGTTTTGATTTGAAACTTACTTCTTTTAATAAAGACAAATTTATGTTATTGGCTCGCCAATACGACGGCACTCTTTTCCCAGACACATACTTTTTCTTTACCGATGATACAGAGGACGAAGTAATCAAAGCCATGCGGGGTAATTATGAAAAGAAAGTAGGCCCTTTGCGCCCGCAAATTTTAGCTAGCAAAAAAACTGAGAAAGAAATTATTATATTTGCGTCTCTTGTGGAAGGCGAGGCCAACGGTGATACTGATCGGGAATATATTGCGGGCATTTTATGGAGGAGGCTAAATATCGGCATGGCCCTCCAAGTGGATGTATCTCCAGAGACTTATCAAGCAAGAGGCTTACCAAAGAGCCCTGTCGGGAATCCTGGTTTAAAATCAATTCTCGCAACGCTCAATCCACAGAAGTCGGACTATCTCTACTACCTGCATGACAAGGATGGAACAATACACTACGCCAAAACTTATACCGAGCATAATGCTAATATAAAAAAATATTTAAAGAATTAATTATGCGAAATCACAATTTAGCTTTTGTAGATACAGAAACCACAGGACTCGATGTCATCGAGCATGAGATTATTCAGATTGGTTGCGTGCTGACCACACCAGACCTCGAGGTGATCGAAGAATTTGAAATAAAAATAAAACCGGAACATATAGAAAATGCCAACCCTACTTCTATGAAAATAAATCATTACAAAGAAGAGGAGTGGACAGATGCTTTGCCACTAGAGGAAGCTATGCAAAAGTTTTCAAAGAAAGTTAAAAGTTGTATCATGGTGGGGCAAAATGTGGCTTTTGATTCTGGGTTTATCGAACATGCTTTTTCAAAATTAAACATTAACAACAGTATGCATTACCACAGGCTAGACACTATATCGATAGCTTGGGCAAAACTTCACAATGATTCTGATTTAGAACATTTTTCTTTGCGGGAAATGTGTCTGCGTTTTGGTATTAAAAATGAAAAGGCACATACAGCACTCTCCGATGCGCGGGCTACCTACGAGCTTTACAAAAAGCTGATGAGTCTGTAGGATTTTCTATAATGAAGAATAGTAAGAAAAAAGTAGTCTTTGTAGGCCTATCTGGTGGCGTAGATAGTGCTGTTTCTGCTGCACTGCTCAAACGGCAAGGGTATGAGGTGGTGGGAGTTTTTATAAAAACTTGGCACCCAGAATTCCTGGAGTGTAATGAAGAAGATGAAAGAAAAGATGCCATGCGAGTGGCCGCCTTTTTGGACATTCCATTCTTAACATTTGATTTAGAAAAAGTTTACAAAGAGGAAGTCGCCGACTATATGATAGCTGAGTATAAAGCGGGTAGAACACCAAACCCAGATGTTATGTGCAACAAGCATGTAAAGTTTGGCGCGTTTTTAAATAAAGCGCTTGCTATGGGCGCAGACTATGTAGCCACAGGTCACTATGCGCAAAGTATCGCAGGGAATTTAGTAAAAGGGAACGACCCGGCAAAAGATCAAAGTTACTTTTTATGGGCACTAGAACAAAATAAGCTATCGCTTATTTTGTTTCCTGTAGGTGGTTTGCCAAAGACAGAGGTTCGCAAGCTGGCCAAGAAATTCAAACTTCCAGTAGCTGAAAAACATGACAGTCAGGGAATATGTTTCTTAGGCCCGGTAGACCTAAAAGAATTCTTAAAACATTATATTAAAGAAAAGAAAGGGGATGTGTTGAATGAAGTGGGAGAAGTAATCGGCTGGCATGAAGGTAGTGTGTTCAGTACTCTCGGTGAACGTCACGGTTTTACTATTACCAAAAAGAGTCCGAATGATAAACGTTATTACATAGTAGGTAAAGATATAGAAAAAAATATTCTCGTAGTTAGTACCAGGCAAGACCTAGTCGAAAATTCCGCTAGGCAAGGCCTAGCGGTGAAATTAGAAAATACAAATTGGGTTTCTGAAATTCCAACAGAAAATAAAAAATATACTGCTCAAATTCGTTATCACGGAGAGTTTTTAAATTGCCAAATTAAAGTTGTAAGTAGAACTGAAGCTGAAGTAATTTTCGAAAAGCCGATTTTAGTGGCTGCGGGGCAATCTATCGTAGTCTACGACGGTTCTATTTGCCTCGGCGGTGGGGTAGTGAAATAAAGGTGTTTTTACGCTATAATCTCAACACATATGGATTCAAGGGAAATTAGGTCAAGATTTTTAAAATTCTTCGAGAAAAGGGGACATGCCGTGATCCCTTCGGCTTCTTTGGTGCCTCAGAATGACCCTTCTGTTTTATTTAATACGGCTGGAATGCAACCCCTCGTTCCTTATTTGCTCGGAGAAGTTCATCCGATGGGAAAGAGAATCGTAAACGTACAAAAGTGTGTACGAACTCAAGATATCGAAGAAGTTGGAGACAATACTCACGATACCTTTTTTGAAATGATGGGCAATTGGTCTCTAGGTGATTATTTTAAAGAAGATGCTATCAAATGGAGTTTTGAATTTTTAACTTCTAAAGAAGAAGGTTTGGGTTTAGATAAAAACAGACTTTACATAACAGTTTTTGAAGGTGATGAGAATGCCCCAAAAGATACTGAGGCTTTTGAAATTTGGAAACAATATGTTCCAGAAC
>CAYYKS010000040.1:0-5444 GCA_964469255.1 uncultured Candidatus Saccharibacteria bacterium
CGTCCATTAAAAATTTAGATACGGGTGCTACTTTGTTTAAAGTTATACTGTCACCCAAATCCATAAAACTAGCCACTATATTCTGGCCGATTTTTCGCATAGCTACATCACCCTTCTTGCCGATAGTTATGAGGTCCAAATTTATGCCCCCTGTATTTTCCTTGAGCATGGCGATAACCTTTTTAATAACTTGAGCATTGTAAGCTCCGCACAAACCACGATTTGAAGTGATGAGTACAAGTAAAATGTTTTTTATTTCTCGTTCGGCAAACAATGGATGCATTTCTTTACCTTCTTGTTTTTCTAAACTTTTACTAAGAGAAGTAAGTATTTCCCAAGAATATTCCGCATAAAGACGTGAAGCTAAAGTCGAAGAAACTGCACGCTTCATTTTGCTAGCCGCCACCAGCTCCATAGCTTTGGTGATCTTCTTGGTGCTCTTCACACTCTTTATTCGTCTTTTAATTTCTTTCGTGCCTGCCATAAAATTTTATTGAAAACTTTTTTTGAATTCTTCGATAGCTTTTTTAAGTTCTGCTTCGCCTTTATCAGTCCACATCTTACTGTCAGTTACTTCCTTGTAGAAAACTTTTGAGTTTCTTTCTGTGTATTCTATAAGACCCTTTTCAAAAGCTTTGATTTTATCAATAGATACATCATCCATGAATCCTTTTGTAAGCGCGTAGAACACAACTACTTGGTGCTCAGTTTTTACAGGAGCGTATTGTAGCTGTTTCAAAACTTCCACTGAGCGCTTTCCTCTTTCAAGTTGACGCTTTGTACTTTCATCGAGGTCAGAACCGAATTGAGAGAAAGCTTCCAGTTCTCGGAATTGCGCAAGGTCGAGCTTCAAAGTTCCAGCCACTTTTTTCATAGCCTTGATTTGTGCAGATGAACCCACACGAGAAACAGATGAGCCCACGTTTACCGCTGGGCGAATACCTTTGTAAAACAAATCTGTTTCCAAAAAGATTTGTCCATCAGTGATAGAAATAACGTTTGTTGGAATGTAAGCCGAAATATCTCCAGCTTGAGTTTCGATGATTGGGAATGCTGTGATGGAACCACCTCCGTATTTTTCATTTCTTCGGCATGCACGTTCGAGTAAACGAGAGTGCAAGTAGAAAACGTCTCCAGGGTACGCTTCACGTCCTGGTGGTCGGCGAAGAAGTAGAGAAATTTCTCGGTAAGCAACGGCGTGCTTGGAAAGATCATCGTAAATAATTAAAACATCCTTGCCTTGATCCATAAAAAATTCAGCGATAGAAACTCCAGTATAAGGAGCGATGTAGGCGAGAGCTGCTGCCTCAGATGCACCAGCAGAAACTATCACTGTGTAATCCATAGCACCTCCAGCTTCGAGGCGAGCTTGGATTTTTCGAAGCTTAGAATCTTTTTGACCAATAGAAACATAAACACAAATCATGTTTTGTCCTTTTTGATTTAAAATAGCATCAATAGCGATGGCAGTCTTACCTGTTTGACGGTCACCAATGATGAGCTCACGCTGACCACGACCCACTGGAATAATCGCGTCGATCACTTTGATACCAGTGGAAACTGGCTGATCCACACTTTGACGAGTGACCACACCAGGAGCAACTTTTTCGATAGGGTAAGTCTTGGCACTTTTGATCGCGCCTTTACCATCGATAGCAACACCGGTGGCATTTACTACTCGCCCCAAAAGACTATTGTCCACTGGGATTTCCAAAATGCGTCCGGTAGACTTTACTTCGTCCCCTTCTTTAATATGAGAAAAATCACCCAGAACGATGACACCCACGGAATCATCTTCCAAGTTTAGTGCAACGCCGACTTCACCCGCCGGAAAAGTAACCATTTCTGAAGATTTTATATCTGTCAGTCCGGATACCTTCACGATACCGTCAAAAACTTCCATCACGTGGCCCACTTTTTGAGCTTCAGTTTTGAGTGAAAAGTTTTCGATCTCCTTTTTTAAATTTTCTACAATGGTATTGTGGCTCATAACGGCTTATGCACTTTGCATTAAATATGTTTGTAATTTCAAAATTTTTCCCTTTGTCGTCAAATCTATAACTTCATCTTTTACTTCTACTTTTAGTCCACCTAACAATTTTTCATTGATTACTTCACTCAGTGTCACATCTTTAGCCTTGTATCTTTGTTTTAGCTCTTGGATCAGTTGGTACCTCTCTGTTGCTCCAAGTCTTTTAGCAGTGGACACTTTGGCTTCGATGATTCCCTCGGACTCGTTTACAATTTTTTTCAGTTGTTTGAGAATATCTCCCGCTTTAGACATCAACTTTCTTTTAGCCAAAAACTTTACTACGCTTTGAAAATACGAAGCAGAACTTTTGTGTTCCCTTGCTCCCTCGTATATAGAGCGTGCTATGTCTTTGGTTGATATTGTAGCCATAATTTTCTTACAAATTCGCTAGCTCTTTCACAGCCTTTTCTTGCAAACCGGAATCCTTGGCGCCAGTTATTTTTTCTGTAGCTAGCATGACCAAGCTCACGATTTCTTTCTTGGCTTCAGTTACCATCTTGACCTTTTCAGCCTCAAGAGTTTTCTTTCCGCCTTCGATCATTTTATCGACTTCGGCTTTCGCCTCTATAAGCATTTGTTCTTTTTTAGTCTGAGCTTCTTTTTTACCTGCGTCAAAAAGCGCTTGCGCTTCTTTTTTGGCACGCACTAGAGTATCTTCATACTCTTTAGCGCTCTTTTCTAAAACTTTCGCATTTTCCTTGGCATCAGTCACACCCCTGGCAATTTTTTCACTGCGCTCTTCCATCAATTTTGATAGAGGCTTTAGTGCATACACATACAAGACTGCGAAAACCACGCCAAAGTTTACTGCTTGGGCAATTATGATTTTCCAGTCTATGTGAAATGTAGCAATAAGTGGTTCCATTTAAACTTCAAACTTAAATTGAAAACGCAATAACAAGAGCGTAAATAGCGATAGCTTCAGCGAAAGCACAAGCCAAAAGCATAGGCACAAGAATCTTTCCAGCAGCTTCAGGATTTCGTCCAATAGACTCCATAGCCTTTGAACCGATCATTCCGATAGCGATAGCAGGAGCAATAGAACCCATTCCGATAGCAACTGCCTTTGCAATAACATCTAATTCCATATGATTATATTTTAATAATTAATAATTTATGCATGTACGACATGTTTATGCATATCACCTTCTGCCGAAGCAGGTTTGTGGTCATCGTGGTGTTCATCGTGGTCAGAAGCAGAAATTGTGAAGTAAACTACAAGTAGTATAGAGAATATCAGTGCTTGAATAATTCCAACTATGATTTCAAGAAATAGAAAAGGAATCGGAATGACATAAGCCATTATGGCCGCCATAGAAACCAGGAGCACTTCTCCAGCAAAAACATTTCCGAATAGACGGAAAGATAGTGAGGCTACCTTGGCAAATTCACCGACAATTTCAATCAGACCAACAAAGAACGTGATGGGTGCGACGATGATAATCGTCGGCTCTTTACGAAACTTCGTAAATATCTCACCCAGCGCCTTTAGATTAACATATTTGTTAAAAGTTTTCCATATGCCGATTGAAAATACTCCGAAGATGTTTGCGCCTACCACCGCCATGACAGCCAAGGCTATTGTAGTATTGATATCTGCAGTTCCTCCGCGAAGGAATGGCAGGAAGGCAAGCCCGTGATCCCCTCTTTCAATAACTCCAAAACCCCCAAACGGCATGATGCCTAGCCAATTGTTTAGTAAAATAAAAAAGAAAACAGAAATAGCTATGGGGAAAATTCGGACAGACAAGGCTCGACTGTTGGTGACTTGATCACACAGGTCTAGGGCATTTTCGACTACTATCTCGAAAACATTTTGAAATTTACCTGGAACCTCCGAAAGTTTTTTTCGTAGTACTACAGACAAAAGAATAATGATTCCGACGACTACCCAAGCTGTCAAAAGAGCGTTGGTAATATTTAAATAAGGAGTATGTATAATAGGCTCAGCAAAAATCGTAACTTCGTGGGCTACTTCTTCGTGACCATCTTCTGCCACCAATTCAACTGGCTCAGTAATGTGTTCGTCTTTAATTTCTTTCTGTGTTGCCATTTGTTTCTTGTTTATCTTCTTCTACTATTTTCTTCATGTATCTACTAACTACTTTCACAATTCCGTATGTGGATACCAGAAAAGCAAAACCAGTAAGCCCTAGAAATATCCATGGCTTGGTATCAAACCGTCCATCCAGATATTTTCCTAGTATCAGAGCCACTACTACCGGACCCGCAATCCAGCCTGATACCTGGCTAAATATCTCCACTGCTGGTTCCCACCATGGTTTCTTATTCATAAAAACAAAGCCGGAACACGGCTTTAGGTTATAATAATACAAAATATTTGTATAAGCAAACTGACTTTTTTTATAAAATTAGCAAACGAAAAGCCTCACCACAGTATGAACTATGGGAGGCTCGAGCCAGTAAAGGCAGATTCCTAAGCAGCCTTCATGGCCTCTTTGACTTGTCCACGGTACCAAACCCAACTCTTGCAACGCTTTTCCGTGAAGAGTTTGTGGGCGACCTCGAGAGCCTTGAAGAGTCGGGCGTTGAACTCCATGAGTTGCTCGACTGAGATCTGGTCCTTGAGTTGTGGACCATTGCCGTTGTAAAAGGCGCGACACTTCATGCGCCACTCAGGATGGAGTTCGCAGAACAGGAAATCGATCATAGATCGATAACTGCTCATTTTTTTTCGCGCTGCGACGAACTCAAGTGCATCCTGATAGTCACCGTCGCCCAAGAGCATGGCTTCCACTTGTGGGAAGATGGACTCTGTGGCACCCCCGACTAGTTGGAGTGACTGGTCCATTCTTGGCACAAGTCTCAAGGAGAGAGACATCATAACGACCTCCGTGGTTGTTGAAAGGACGAATATTGGTGAACCGAAAAATCTACCAAATAGTATGTCACGAAATATTAAAAAGTCAAAACCACATTATTCGAGTGAGCATGGATGGAATCGGACCATCGGCCTCTGTCTTATCAGGACAGCGTTCTACCACTGAACTACATGCTCAAAAAACGTATAACAAATATACCACAAATAAATTAAAAAACCACTCTTGCGAGTGGCCTTTTAATTTTAAGTCTGTGAGAAAAATTAGTATTCTCGGCGTGAGCTTCCACCTCCGTATCCACCATTTCCACCTGTTCGTGGAGGGCGAGCTTCCATAGGGCGAGCTTCGTTTACTGTAAGCTTTCGTCCTTCGAAGTCTTGGTCATTAAACATTGAGATAGCCTTCGCTGCCTCGTCTTGTGATGACATTTCTACGAATCCAAAACCTTTTGAACGACCAGACATTTTGTCCATGATAATCACAGCTGATGTAACTGAACCAGCTTGTGCGAAGAGGTCTCTTAGAGAATCTTCTTGTGTACTGTAAGGTAATCCCCCTACATATAGCTTTGT
>CAYYKS010000041.1:0-5401 GCA_964469255.1 uncultured Candidatus Saccharibacteria bacterium
CGACAGAAGAACTTTCTGCTGAAATGTCTAAGATCGGTGAAGCTATTCAAAAAGCCACCGCAGATGCGGGGCAAGCAGGAGGAGAAACTCCACCAGCAGGCACACCTGAAGAGCAACCAACAGAAGTAAAAGATGCTGAGTTTAAAGAAAAGAAAGAAGGAGAAGGGGACGCGAAATAATTGTCCTCAATAAATATTATGATTGACCCAACAAAATTAGATATAAATAAATTACCAAAGAGGTTCATCGACGGAGCTATCGGAGCGCATGGCAAGGAAGGATTTTCCTTCGTGCTGACCTCTGGTACAGAACTGCATTCCTTTATGACCACTCCGACTACAATGAAAAGTATTTCAGAATGGATGAACAAGCAAGTCGCTACCTACGAAAAACAATTCGGCGCTATCGACATGACTCCACCAGCTGTGGTGAGTCCATTACAAGCTTCAGATCTAGGTAACAAGTAACTCACTAAAGGCCCCGCAAGGGGCTTTGTGTTTGACAATAATAAAAGTTGTTTGTAGAATTCAAAAACAATGAAATTTCAGCCAGTAACTAGTCAATATAGATTCGATGAAAGCTTAACCGAAAATTATCCAGATTATTTAAGAGACCCTATTTACTCATGGATTAAAAGTTTGCTCTGGGAGGAGGGTATATGCAGTTATAGTGATGCGATATATAGAACAGAAACTATAGGTAGTGCTTTTCTAAATGATCTAAATATTAATTTCAGGGAACATTTTCCTAAAGATTATAATAAATTCTTTAGCTTTGTGTTTGCAAGTGTTGAGAGGACAACAAATTTTATTGCCTTGTGTTTACAAAATTATGCAACGCCTTCCATGGCTCTCAAGCTTGAAAAAATTTTATCTATAGGCGGTTCAGCATACGCAGTCTTACCTAATAAAATAGCAAGAGGTGATTATGATAAAGGGAATGCTGATCTTATAAGACGTGTGCCAGAAATAGTAAATACTTCCTCAGAAAAAGCTCTTAATCATGAGAATTTATTAGGAGAAGCGTGGCGAGCATGTTATTCGAGACACCCCGATTACGAAAAAGTAGTTAGTAAATGTGTAGATGTTTTAGAGGGAATTTTGCGCGATAATTATTTTCCAGCAGACAGGAAGCTAGTATTAACGAGATTCATTAAGGATTTAGAGGCGAACCCAGGGAAGCTTAAATATAAAGGTTTAAGTCTAGTAAGTCCCGCAAACATGTTGATAGATCTATCTAAAGAATTTATTACAATAAGAGGTCAGCATACAAAGGGTACTGGAAGAATACCTATTGCTGAAGAAGCAGAATTTGTTTTACACTATACAATTTTCTTATGGAACTTACATAACTAATGTCTACTCGCAAAGAAATTACTGATTTTATTTTAGATAAGTTGGGAGATAAACGCTTTTCGACTCGGGCGATGTTTGGGGAATATGCGCTTTATGCGGATGGGAAAGTGGTGGGATTGATTTGCGATGATCAGTTGTATGTAAAAATTCTGTCAGAATCTGCGGAGCTTGAAAATATTTGTGATAAAGATGAAGCGTATCCGGGTTCTAAAAAGTTTTATGTGGTAGAGGAGGGAATGTTGTCGACACTTCGACACCTTCCCGAAATTCTTTTAGATATTGCGAAAGCATTGCCTGTGCCGAAAAAGAAAACTAAAAAGCTCTAAAATTCGAGGGCTTTTGTTTTTTAAATTTATATGGTATAAAAATGGCTGATTCGTAAACCATTGTCGTTTCCCAAGCACACAGAAAGAGGTAAAAGTTGGCCCATTCGATTTTCCCAAATGCCGGGCAAAAGCACGGCACGGCTCGCAAGAGGCTCTTTGTCTACGGGTCCTTTGACCCGAGGACTCTCGCTGATCTCCGGTTGAAAATGAGGACCCGCCCCAAGAAGGTGGGCACCAATCCGGAGGATGAGGCTGCGACCGCGGATCGCATCGCGCGGGCGAACAAGATGCATCGCTTCGGTCTCGGCTTGGTCTAGCCGGGCGTACACTCGGACGTTATCGAGGATCTAGGCCCGAGCGAAAGCTCGGGCCGTTTCTTTTTTATATAAAAATTAAAAACCAAAAGCTAAGTACCTGCCCGCAATGCTTAAAGCATAGCTTTTGCAGGCGGGAAATTGTAAGCGCTCAGGTCCGAAGATCCCGAGCGTTTAGATGATGGTAGGTTGTTGTATTTTTTTACTACCACTAGTCCGCACAACAGAAGTTGTGGGGACAGGAGCGATTTCACTAAAAGTATAACATAAAAATAAAAGCAGGCGGAATCCTTGGGGGACTCCGCCTGCACGGCAGATGCGAACGACTCACTCGTCGGTTGGTCGCGGTTGAAGCGACCAAGTGGTTCTGACTGGGGCCAGAGAACCTAGTGAGGGAAACGGCGATTGCTAAGATCGCGGATATTCACTCTCACTTCCGACTGACAGTAATCGAGGCAGAGGGCGGGCGGTCTTGATGGGACCGTGGCGGCCATGCGCGATACTGTTTCTAACTATGTTGTTTTATGAGGTACAGCTTTAAGGCGTCGGGTCTTTGTTTTTCACACCTTGACCTTTCTTTGGGTTAGTCTCGCTTTCTAACCCCTTGGTTGTTGTGCTCCCCGGCGAGTGCTGGGGGCGAATGCGCCGAAGCGTCGGGCTGTGTGGCAAGTGTGCGCCAACGTGCCGAGATGCGCTTACGGAGCGGGTACTTCCTATACATCATAGCATATACTAAATTACTTGTCAACTAATTTTAAATATCTCTTATAAAACAAAGCTTTTTTGATATTGACTTTTTGTGTAACTCGTCCTAAAATCCAACCAAGTCGTTTAACCCCGTTCTTCGAGTTTTCAATACGAGGATGACAAAATGAAGTATGCGAAAGACACTGGTTTCTTGGCGTTGTTCTTCGTCTCTCTCATCGGCCTCCTAAATTCTTCGTGGGAGATGGAGACCTCCGCGCCGCTTCCTGACTCCCACCAGAGCCTGGTGCGTATCGAGGAGGCCGTGCACGAGTATGGACCCGTCTGGAAGGAGATACCGAAAGGTACCTTCAACCCCTACGAATCTGGCGTTCTGGTTTTTCGAACCAGGGCGGATCAGGTCTGGTTCTTGGACCTCGGCAAGCAGCACAACGGCGGAGTATTCTACGTCTTGGAGCTCCAGAAGGATTGCCGGCTGGAGCACCCGGAGGACTTCACTAGGTGCGTCGCGAGGAGCAGGGATGCCGACTGGGTCAGCATCAAGAGCTTCGCGTCCGAGGCGCTGACCAGTGAGGAGTACGACAGGTTCGTGCGCCAAACGCCCCAGTTCCTCAGAACCTTCGGCATCACCGTCGAGTAGTTGCCATGAAATTGGCAGCGTTAAGATCACCACCGCCTGCAAAGGGGACGCCGTTCGCGATCCACTTCGCGGGCGGTTTCTCTTTTATATAAGTATTATATTTGTTATATGGAGTACCATATAGCAACGGCACTCGGACATTAAACAAACGAGCTTGTTTATGCTCCTCGTTTGTTGCTATAATTTACCCATGTCAGATTTCCCTGAAGTGTCTTTCAATAAAGAACTCACATACCTGGGTATCACTACTTATCGTGATAAAAATACTCTTTTTGGTATCAAAAGAAAAGATCGTCGTCAGCATGTTTATATTCTCGGAAAATCCGGCACTGGTAAATCCGTACTGATGTTCAACATGATCATACAAAACATCCAAAATGGTGAGGGTGTTTGTTTGGTTGATCCGCACGGAGAAAATGTGGAAGGAGTCCTGTCCGCTATTCCTCCTCACCGCATGAAGGATGTGATCTATTTCAATCCTGCCGATGCGGACTATCATATCGGCTTCAATGTGCTCGAACTGGTGGACCCGCAGTACAAGCACCTGGTGGCTTCGGGACTGATGGGAATATTTACGAAAATTTGGGCCAATGCTTGGAGTGCTCGTATGGAATACATTTTGAACAATTGTATTTTGGCTTTGCTCGACACACCGAATACCACACTACTCGGTATTCCGAGAATGCTAGTGGACAAGGACTACCGCCAGAAAATAATCACCAACTTGAAAGACCCAGTGATCAAAGCTTTCTGGGTGCATGAATATGAAGCCTGGCAAGACAAATTTCGAAATGAAGCCATCGCACCGATTCAAAACAAAGTAGGACAGTTTCTTTCTACCTCTATAATTCGAAATGTAGTGGGTCAGCAAAAAAGTACCATCAATATTTTCGACATGATGAACGAAGGAAAAATTTTCCTCGTGAACGTTTCGAAGGGAAGAATCGGTGAAGACAACTCGGCACTACTCGGAGGAATGATTATTACAAAAATTCAGCTGGCCGCCATGGAACGCGTACGTATACCCGAGGAAACCCGTCGGGACTTTTACCTATATGTGGACGAATTCCAAAACTTCGTGACCGATGCGTTTGCCAGTATTCTTTCTGAGGCTCGAAAATACCGTTTGAACCTGACTGTGGCGCACCAATACACCGCCCAACTTATTTCTGACAAAAGCTCCGCGGTGCGTGATGCCATATTCGGAAACGTGGGTACTATCATAGTATTCCGCGTAGGTGCGGATGATGCAGCATTTCTAGAAAGTGAATTTGAACCAGAATTTATTCCGCAGGACATCGTGAACTTACCGAACTACAAAATATATCTAAAGCTCATGATTGACGGAGTAACCTCTAGGCCTTTTTCCGCAAAGACTTTGCCGCAGATGATGAAGTCAGGAAATCTAGAGGTAGAACAAGAAGTAATCCGCACTTCACGCGAGCTTTATTGCAAACCACGAGAAGTAGTGGAAAGAGAAATTTATGAATGGAGCGGAATGTCACTCGGTGATATCACCCCCGGCACAAGCGCTACTAGCAACAATAGTAGTGGCGGACCGCTCGAAAAATTCCCCATCATCTGCTCTATGTGCGGGCTAGAAAAGAGCGTGCCATTCAAGCCTGAGAAGGGGCGACCAGCATATTGTAAGGAATGTATTGCTAAAATAAAATCTGGCGAAGTAAAAGTAGAAAAAAGTTCTGAGAATCAGATCAAGTACGATGATTCTAAATATTTCAAACCTCTGGCCGACCTCGGTATAGAATTTGAGCAGGTGAAGCAAGCGGGAGATGATAGAAGCGGATTTGCCAAGAAGGATGAAAAAGAAAGATACCCGCAAAGAAACGACAGTTCTCACCATATGGTAGGTTTGCCAAATAAAACTGACAAGTCAGTCCCGCAAATGGGACCCCGCCATGCGGTGGCCGAAAAGCCGGGTATTATGAACTCGATCAAGAAAATATTTCAACAAGAACCTGCTAAAAATGAAGCTAGACCAAATCCACTGCACGTAAAAAGGGTAGACAATATAAAGGCATCAGTGCCTCAGGAAAATAGAAG
>CAYYKS010000042.1:0-5254 GCA_964469255.1 uncultured Candidatus Saccharibacteria bacterium
TAAAACATCAGTTTTCCAAACTGAGGTAAAGGGTTCGATTCCCTTATCCCGCACACAAATTAAAAATGCCCCTGTTGGGGCTTTTTTAATTTTGCTTGGATAAGGGAATCGAACTAGAAAGGATTCTTGGCTCCCAAAACTTCAAAGTGAGTGTGAGGTCCAGTAGATCTTCCTGTATTACCTACATAGCCGATAAGTTCTCCTTGATCAACTTTCGCACCTTGAGTAGTTGCGATCTTAGACATGTGAGCATATAAAGTTTTTACGCCATTAGGATGTTGGATTACTACATAGTTTCCAAAGCCTCCGTTGTATCCATTTCGGGCAATAAGCACTGTTCCTGCTGCGGCTGCGCGGATGTTTGTACCTGTTGGTGCGGCGAAGTCTACGCCTTTGTGTCCTGGTTTTACACCTCTAGATTTTACAGATCCTGGTAATGGATTTACAAAGTATCCAGCCACACTTGGAACTTTTGAGCTTCCGGATACACTGGTGCCAGGTTTTGGCTTGGTTTCAGTGATCATATTTGCGCCTGGAATCATCAGTTTTTCTCCGATGACCAGCTTGGAGTCTGTATCTAGGTCGTTTGCACTTAAAATATCATCAATATCTATCTTGTACTTGGTAGCTAGGCCTTTTAGAGTTTCACCCTTAGCTACTGTGTGCTCTACGCCCGAGAAAGGAAGAATCAAAAGGACATCGCCTACTTTTAGTTTGTCACCCTTTACCATGTTGTTTGCGGACAATATAGTGTCAGGAGATACTCCGAAAAGGTTGGCCACTATGTCTACTGTGTCTCCAGTATGGACCACATATATTTCTAGGTCGCCTTCAGAAAATTCCTCAACTCCGCCGATAGCAGTACTATATGAAGTAGTATTTGGGCGAAGGGCAGTGTTTGATTCTATATTTATGGCAGTATTAACGGATTGAGCAGAAGGAGGCAATGCGACAGCCTTCAAAGCTAGCCCGTTTTGAGAATTATTAGCAGTCTGGAGGGCACTACTGTTGGCTGAAGCATTATTGCCAAAAACCGAGGTTAAAAAGCTGGCCTCGGTGGAAATAGGTATAAAAAATAGCCCAAAGATGAGAATAAAGGCTAAAATAGGGGTTGAATTTTTAGGTTTAGTTTCTATAAAACTCGCGCGGTATCATGAGAATTCCTATCCCGGCCTTATAAAATAAGGCTAGAACTACAGGACGACCAAATTGTTCTGCAAACTAAGGTTTCTCACAATGGTTACTGTCGGTTCGGTGAGTCAGTCGGCTAAAGTCATACTTCTGGTAGGGGCTTCTCTAAGGGTATCAAACTGAGGGTCTAAGTCAACGGATATGTGGATAACTATTTTAATGAAATCTTAATCCACATTTCGGATGGCTCGACATTATTTTTTATGCTATATTTATTGCATCATGATCGACAAGAAAAAAATAAAGGAGAAACTAGAAAAGGAAAGAGATGTACTCTTGGAAGAATTAAGGGATATGGGAACACTCAACCCGACTACTGGGGATTGGGAAGCGGTTCCAGAAGAACAGGTGGTGCCCGAAGCAGACCAGAACGATATGGCGGACAGATTTGAGAATTTTGAAAGCAGAAGCTCAATGATGAAGGCCTTGGTTCCAAGACTTACTGATGTTTTAAAGGCTATAAAGAACGTAAACAAGGAATCTTTTGGCCGATGCGCAGTTTGTAAAGAAGATATCGAACATGATCGCTTAGAAGCAAATCCTGCGGCTCGAAACTGCAAGGAGCATATGGAAGATTAATTTATTTAAACTCTCATGCCCTTCGCCAAAGTCTATTCTGCCCAAGTCAGTCTACTGACTGGGGCTATTGTGACAGTCGAAGTCGATCTTTCTCGCGGATTACATGCTTTCAATGTGGTAGGTTTACCTGATAAGGCTGTGGATGAATCGAAGGATAGAGTAAATGGTGCGATCAAAAATTCTGGCTACAAGGCTCCAAAGGCGCAGAATCAAAAAATAACCGTGTCACTTTCACCGGCCGACCTCAAAAAGGAGGGGCCGTTTTTTGATTTAGCTATCGCCATGTCATATATGCTGGCGGCTGGAGAGATTAAATTTAATTCTGAGAAAAAGATTTTTCTTGGCGAGCTTGGGCTCGACGGAACGCTTCGTAGAATTCGCGGGGCTCTGCCGTTAGCCCAAGAAGCACAGAAGAAAGGCTTTGAAGAAATATATTTACCACTCGAGAATGCGGAAGAAGCTGCACTGGTTGATGGTATAAGGGTATTTCCCGCTAAGAATCTAAAAGAAGTGGTGGAACATGTGGATGAGCTAATAAAGAATCCAGAAAAAAGTTTACAGAAAAAAATAAATGCTCAACCAAAAACTAAAATAGATTATAGAAGAGAAACCAAAGGAGGGGACTTTTCGGATATTCGAGGACAGGAGGGCGCAAAAAGAGGGCTCGAGATCGCTGCGGCCGGCGGACACAACATCGCCATGTACGGTCCGCCGGGTACTGGGAAGACGATGTTGGCCAGAGTTTTCTCCGGGTTGCTTCCAGATTTATCTACCGAAGAGGTTTTAGAAATTACGGGTATACATTCAGTGGCCGGTGCGACACAAGGGGAACTAGTTTGCTTTTCGCCGTTTCGCGCACCGCATCATACTGCTTCGTATGTGTCCCTAATCGGTGGCGGAACATTTCCCAAACCTGGTGAAGTTACCCTCGCACATCGTGGAGTTTTGTTCTTGGATGAGTTTCCGGAATTTGAAAAAAGAGTAATCGAATCCCTGCGCCAACCACTCGAAGATAATATCGTTTCTATTTCTCGGGCTAAAGGGTCGGCGATTTTTCCATCAAATTTTATTTTAGTCGCCGCGATGAACCCTTGTCCTTGTGGAAACTCTGGATCGAAAATGAAAGCTTGTATTTGTAAATCGTCGGACCTGGATCGGTATAAAAGAAAACTCTCTGGACCTATTATGGACCGTATCGATTTGTGGGTGTCTGTCGGGAATGTAGATTACAAAAAATTGGGAGCCGATGGGGCAACAGGGGAGACGAGTGAAACAATAAAAGCACGAGTAGAAAACGCACGAAGAATTCAGAAAGATAGATTTAAAAAACTTGGAAGAAATATTTCTACCAACAGTGAAATGAATGTAAAAGATTTGTCGACCGTAGTAGAACTTTCAAAAGAAGTGCGGGATCTTTTGGATAGCAGTGCGGAAAGATTAGCATTGTCCGCTCGTGCATATCATCGAGTCATAAAGCTCGCCCGCACCATCGCCGACCTCGAAAATTCGGTAGATGTAAAAGCTAACCATATCCTAGAAGCTATACAATATAGACCTAAAGTGAATTCATGACTTATCCACATATAAGTAGTTGACAGGTGAACGCTCGTTCACTTATACTATGTACATGCCTGCCCGCCTTTGGCGGGACCGTCGAGGCAATATTATAAAATTAATTATCGCTTCATACCACTATTGATTGGTCAGAGCGAAAAATAAAATGTCACACAACCAGTATTTAAAAATGTTAGATAAGGAGATACAAAAGATCAACAAGAAGATCGATGTAAAGATAATGCAGGGTCAAGAATACCGAAAGGAAGCTCGTGACCACAAACTACTTTTACAAAAAGTTCGCTTTCATACTAGGAAGGGAGTCATGAGCCGATTCGTTAATTTGTTTTTCCGAAAAGATATTTTGAAAGGGCACAGTTACGCCTAATAAATTAAATGCGCAATTCTCATCAATCACAACTAGAAGATTTTTATAGCAAGAACAATCGTATGCCGACATACTCGGAGATGATGAAACTCTTTGGATTTAAATCCAAGAATGCAGTTTTTAAAGTTGTGGAGAAATTGATGGAGGCGGGAATGGTGGCCAAAGATCATCTTGGTAGATTGATACCGACAACTAGTTTTGGGGAAATCCAAATGGCTGGGTTCGTGACTGCTGGACTGCCTGCCACAGTGGAAGAAGAGATGATTGATACTGTACGACTGGAAGATATGTTGATCGGAAATAAATCTCTGACCTACATGCTCGAAGTAGACGGGGATTCTATGATTGATGCACATATAGAAAGAGGTGACATGGTGCTAGTAGAAAAAACAAACACAGCGCGTGATATGCAGATAGTGATAGCGGAAGTAGACGGAGAATATACTATGAAGTATTTCCGCAAGAAAGGAGAGAAAGCTTGGCTCGAACCTGCTAACAAAAAATACTCAGCGATATACCCTGAACAAAGTTTGAATGTGATAGCGGTTTTGAAAGCTGTAATAAGGAAGTACTAAATTATGAATAAATTCAAAGGAGTGATAATCGAAGAAAGCCTCGAAGATAAGGCTATTTTAAATAAGATTGATATAATTTCGACTGAAGTTAAACAAGCCACAGAAAAATATAAAACTCCCTGGGTTAAACAGTGGACTTTACATAATGTAGAGATAGACGTAGAAGATGCAGATAATATAGCTCTAGAAATAAGTAAGGCTTTAGATAGTAAACACAATTGGTACGCCGATTTTAAGAATAAGAAAATTCACTACATTATTTTTAGAGATAAGATGTTTAAAATTGATAGAACCAATGTTAATCAGTACAATGAAGCTACTAAATATGGTATTTCAATCGGTATTCCAGACTACCAAGTAGATTTTGCACCTAACGTAATAAACTGGAAGCGATAACTATAGAAAACAAAAAACCCCTTACGGGGGTCTTTTGTGCTTAATCTCGAGATTAAAATTATGCAACCATGTCCTTCAAACCTTTTGCAGGTCGGAATTTTGGTACTTTCTTTGCAGCTACCTTTACTTGCTCTCCAGTCTTTGGATTGCGAGCCATTCTAGCAGCGCGTTGCTTTACGGAAAAGATTCCGAATCCTGCGATTGATACTTCACCACCTTTTTTCATGGTGCTTACGATAGCATCAAACATTCCGTCTACGATTTCCTCAGCTTGTACTTTTGTACCACCAAGTTTACCGTGTACCCACTCAGCTAATGCTTGTTTATTCATAGGTTTTAAGGTTATTTTTATAATACTCTCGACCCTTTTCCTTACAATTTAATACATATACATTATATATCAAGGGTTTTTTAAGGCAAGTATACTAAAAAAACACTTTTATCTAGCGTATTCTATGATTCTAGTCTCTCGAATCATAGTAACTTTTATTTCACCTGGATATTTTAGCTCTTGTTCTATTTTTACAGCAATATCATGAGCCATTATCTTAGCTTCAGCATCTGAAATCTT
>CAYYKS010000043.1:0-5182 GCA_964469255.1 uncultured Candidatus Saccharibacteria bacterium
TGTTTGTATTACTGCAAATTCCATAAAAGACATAATATATGAATTTTGGCAAAAACGCAAGTCTTTGCTATACTTTACGGATGAATTCAAAAATAATAGAGAGATACTTCTTCTTTGGGCTATTACTGGTAACCTTTGTTTTTAGTTTCTTTATCCTACGTCCATTTTGGGCGGTCCTTGCACTAGGTATTTCATTTTCAGTTGTTCTTCACCCATTACAAAGATGGCTAACCAGTAAAAAGATTTCCGACGGGCTATCATCTCTTTTAATAGTCATTTTGTTTACCATAGTACTATGTGGCCCACTGCTAGGAATCGGGGCTATGATATTTAACCAAAGTAAGGACGTATATCAATCCGTAGTTAGCAATCAGAGCTCTCTCCCTCTGCTCGACTCCGTAAACGATGTTATAAACGGCATACTTCCAGTTGGTGTGGATTTTGATATTCACGAAAAATCTGCTGAGTTTGTATCTTTTGTATCAGGAAATATTGCCAACATTTTTACCACCACAGCTTCAGCTTTCTTCTCATTTATCTTGATGTTGTTTATCATATTTTACTTCTTGCGAGATGGTTCACAGTGGAAAAAGGCGATCATCGTCCTGTCTCCGCTTGGTGATGCGGACGACAAGAAAATCATCGACCGCTTAGAAGTAGCCATCAAAAGTGTCATCCTGGGCAACCTGATGATTTCTTGTATCCAAGGAGTAATGCTAGGATTTGGACTTTGGATTTTCGGTATTCCAAATCCAGCGGTTTGGGGTCTAGTAGCTGCTATTACTTCACTCATTCCTACCATCGGAACTGCTATGGTTTCTATTCCAGCAGTTTTGTATTTATTTTTCACTGGACAAACATCAGCAGCTATCGGCCTTGCGATCTGGTCATCAGTCATGGTGGGCATGATCGACAATTTCCTATCTCCGATGATTATCGGCAAGAGCACAAACGTATCCCCACTCCTTATCCTCTTTGCAGTACTCGGTGGAGTTTCACTTTTGGGTCCAATTGGAATATTGATCGGCCCACTTACCATCAGCTTGCTATACACTTTGATTTCTATTTACCGAAACGAGTTTAAACAAAATGCCCAAAGTACATCTGTATAATACCCTCTCACGGGAAAAAGAAGAATTTGTCCCCATAGATGAACACATGGTTCGCCTGTATAGTTGCGGGCCTACTGTTTACAATTACCCACACATTGGCAATTATCGTGCCTATATTTTTGCTGATACCTTGAAAAGAGTTTTGACCTATAGTGGGTATGAAGTAAAACACATTATGAATCTGACCGATGTAGATGATAAAACAATTCACAACTCGCAAAAGGAAAAGAAAACTCTCAAAGAATTTACCGAGTTTTATACCGAAGAATTCTTCAAAGATATAAAGTCATTAAACATCCAGCCACCGACCAAGTTTACCAAAGCCACTGACTATGTGGATGAGATGGTGCAAATAATAAAAAAGCTACTCGAAAATCGTCTAGCTTACAAGAGTGACGATGGATCAATTTATTTTGATATTAGGAAATTTCCCAATTACGGAAAACTTTCTGGTATGGTACTGGAAAGACAAAAAGAAAATGCTTCAGGCCGAATAATTTCCGACGAATACGACAAAGAAAATGCCCAAGACTTTGCTCTCTGGAAAGCTTGGGATGAAAAAGATGGTGAAGTTTTTTGGGACACCGAGTTTGGACGTGGACGTCCCGGCTGGCATATCGAGTGTTCAGCCATGTCTATGGAAAATCTGGGCGAACAATTAGATATTCACACGGGCGGTGTCGATAATATTTTTCCGCACCATGAAAACGAAATCGCTCAATCCGAAGGTGCGACTGGAGTTCAATTTGTAAAATACTGGATGCACAACGAATGGGTGCTGGTAGACCAAAAAAAGATGGCCAAATCTGCCAATAATTTTTTCACCTTAAAAGACATCACCGACCGAGGGATTAGCCCTGTGGTATATAGGTTTTGGCTACTTATGGCTAGCTACCGAACGCGCGTAAATTTCGTATGGGATGCTCTAGAAGGTGCAGAAACGGCCCTAAAAAGGCTTTATGGGCTCTACACAGCACTTGGTAGCGACATGGGCGAAGTACACCAAGTTTACCAACAAAAGTTCACCGAATTCGTCACTGACGACCTAGACACTCCCCGCGCTTTGACCCTACTTTGGGATGTAATCAAAGATGGCAACATGTCCGACGCAGACAAACGCGCCACGATTTTAGATTTTGATAAAGTACTAGGACTTGGGTTTGCGGATCTTAAAGAAGAAGTAATACCTGAAGAAGTTTTGAAATTAGTTGAAGAAAGAGAAGGAGCACGAAAAAATAAAGACTTCACAAAGTCCGACGAGCTTCGCAAAAAAATAAATGATCTAGGCTATGAAGTAAAAGATACAAGTGATGGACCCCGCCCGCAAAAGCTGTAGCAACTGCGGGCAGGAGAAAGTTTTAAAAAATTAAATACTACCTCATCGCTTCCTTTGTCACCGGCCCCACAATACCATCAGGAATAAGATTGTTTCTGATTTGAAAGTTTACTACTGCCGCTTTTGTTAGTGGTCCAAATATTCCATCGGTAACTAAATTGATTGTAAGTAAAGTATTTAATTTGCTTTGTAAACAAGACACATCAATACCGCGAGAATTGAGTTTTAATATACTAGTAGTGATAGTACAAGCAGATGGTGTAGAAGAAACAGTATTTGATGTAAGTAATGATATGGACGATTGTTCTGGAACAAGCTCAACCGGTGAAGATTTTTTCTTTCTCGATCCAGAACTACTCCTAGCGGGCTCAACTACTTCTAGGGTATATTCTTGCGGTTGAGACAGGAAGTAACCTATAGATCCATTATCATCAGTGGCTTGAACTGTGAATTCATAACTACCTACTACTGTAGGTATACCTGATATTTCTCCTGTAGTGGTGTTTAATGATAATCCTGTTGGTAATGAACCTTCAGTGACTTCATAGCTTACTGTGCCTTGGCTGTTAGTAGTGGCTAGTGTGTGAGTAGTATATAGAGTGTTTACTACCACAGAAGATACAGGTAGAGAAGTTGTTGTGATACGAATTAAATCAAAAACCATAACACGATTGTTATTATTCGCACCCCCTGCTGTACCTTCCCCTACATATATTCGATTATAAGTCGAATCAAATGCTAAACCCCAAGGAAATTTAAAATTTGTTTGTGTTACTGTAAAGACATCACTTGTAAAATCTTCTTGTCCTATAACCACAAAAGCGTTTTCATTATTTGAAATAGTCGCAGGTGAAACATCAAACCCTAAGACTCTATTGTTTTGAGAATCAACCACATATAAAAGATTATTAACTGAATCATAGGCCACTGAATAAACAGAAAAATTAACCGTAACAGCTAAACCATTTTGAGTTGTCGCACTCGCACTTGAAACAAAATCAGTCTGACCTAAAACATACTCAGCATCCATGCCGTTTGACATATTTGACGGAGTCACGTCAAAAATCAAAACACGTGCATTATCTGAATCAGCAACAAACAATCGATTATTAACACTGTCGTATGCCAAATCTCCTTGTGGCAACCTAAGCCCTGACTGTGTTGTAGCCTCGGTACTAGAAATAAAATCTGATTGACCTATAACATACGAAGCATTCATGCCATTTGAAACCGAAGAAGTATCGAAAACCAATATACGACTATTACTTCTATCTTTTACAAAGAGGCGATCGTTTACCTCATCGTAAGCTGCACCAAAAGCAGTACCCATACCATTTTGTGTTGTCATGGAAGCGCCTGTAATAAAATCTGATTTTCCTAAAACATACGAGGCATTCATTCCATTGGTGATAATACTCGTATCAAACACCACTACGCGTCTATTGACTGCGTCACATACGAACAAACGATCACGAACACTGTCGTATGCCTGACATACAGGGATATTAAGACCATCTTGTGTCGTTCGAGCAGCAACCGTAGTAAAATCAGGTTGCCCTAGAACATAATCCGCGGTCCGATCAATAAAATTATTCTCACTGTCTAAATTAAAAACAAGAATTCTGTTGTTATACACATCTGCAGCGAATAAACGATGATTTACTGAGTCGATAGTTACGCCATAAATTCCCCTGTTTCCCCTACTGTTTGCAGCCCCCTCGTTGTTGTTTAATTCATTTGCGGTAAAGTCTGGATCGCCATTGATATCCAAGTGTCCCACCATGTCGCTAGCCATATATTGGGCAAAAACAACCCCTGGCGATAACCAAAGGAGTGCAAGAATCAAAAAAGAAGAGAATTTATAATTAATATTCATAATATGATACATAGCATTATAATCAATTTATTGTTATTATACAAATAATAATGTAAAGTTTAGATATGGTAAAAACAATCATAAATTCAAATACAAAAGATGCAGAAGTAGTTTTTGTTTCTGCGCCTTATGAACAAACTGCATCTAGCCACAAAGGCACAGTCGCTGGGCCTTCTGCTGTCATCGAACAACTCAATCATCAAATAGAATTCTTTGATCGGAAGTCTAAAAAAAATGTAACTGACTTTGTAAAAATCGGACACGAGGACTTGGGAGAAGATTTAAATAAGCTCTCCCCTGTCGAGAACGCTTTTAAAATCGAAAACGCTTGCCAAGAATTAATAAAAAAAGATAAATTTGTTTTCATGCTCGGTGGTGAGCATGCGGTATCTGTGGGTCACTTACGAGCTCTTTCAAAAAAATACAATCCGAAAGATGTGACCATTCTCCACATAGATGCACATTGTGACTTGAGGAATGATGATAGCGATTATAATGATGAAGAACCTTCTGACCTCGCTCACTCTACAGTCATGCGCCGAGCTAGCGAGCTAGGATTCCCCCTCGTTCAAGTCGGTATCCGTACTTATTCCGAAGATGAATACAAATATTTTAGTAACAAAAAAAATAACGTGACAGTATTCGAATGGGGTACTGGTTTTAAAATTCCTTCCATCAGTAAAATTGTTAGTAGTATCAAAACTAAATATTTATTTATCTCTGTAGATGTGGACGGCTTTGATCCCGCGCATATGCCAGGCACCGGTACCGTAGTCCAAGGTGGACTGGAATGGTGGTATGGGGTTTCACTTTTAGAACAAGCTATAGCTAAAAAAGAACTCGTGGGGGCAGACATCG
>CAYYKS010000044.1:0-251 GCA_964469255.1 uncultured Candidatus Saccharibacteria bacterium
CACTGGATTCTTCATCTACAATTCTCGATCCAAACATCGTTGGTCAAGAACATTACAATGTATCTCGAGAAGTACAAAGAATTTTGCAACGTTACAAAGATTTGCAAGACATCATTGCCATCTTGGGTATGGAAGAATTGTCTGATGCCGACAAAGAGCTGGTAGCTCGTGCTCGTAAAATTCAAAAATTCCTTTCTCAACCATTCTTCGTGGCAGAACAATTTACTGGTACCAAGGGAGAATACGTTCCA